>CALMWI010000119.1 GCA_937873545.1 uncultured bacterium
AATCGTTTAAAAGCGGTTTCAACATAGATGTAAGAGTTAATAATGAAGTCATTTCGGTTGACGGGAAGAACAAATCCGTTCAGGTGATGAATCTGAAAACCGGTGAAGCGTACTCAGAATCTTACGACAGTCTTATTCTGTGTCCCGGATCCGTACCTGCAAAACTGCCTTTAGCAGGCGCTGAAGCGGAATCTGTTTTCACTTTATGGACGGTGCCGGATACTGACAGGATAAAAAAATACATTGATGAGAAGTCTCCGAAGTCAGCAGTGGTAATAGGCGGAGGATTCATCGGCCTGGAGATGGTGGAAAACCTTATTCACAGGAATATTGCAGTTTCTCTAGTGGAAATGCGTGATCAGGTTATGAATTCGGTTGACTTTGAAATTGCTCAAAGTATACATAAAGAGCTCGCTGATAAAGGCGTAGCGCTATATTTAAAAAACGGCGTTCAGAAAATCGAATATACGGAAGCGGGTACGAAGGTCGCTCTTACGGACGGTGCTGTTCTTACGACAGATCTTGTAATAATGAGCCCGGGAGTAAAACCTCAGACTGATTTTCTTGCAAGTTCAGGTATAAAGCTGAATAAAAGAGGCGGGATAATCGTTGATAATAGCATGAGAACTTCGCTGAATGACGTTTATGCCGCCGGAGACGCGGTCGAAATAGCTGATTTTATCACAGGCGAACCTGCAATGATACCTCTTGCGGGACCTGCGAACAAACAGGGACGAATAGCGGCGGACAACATCTGCGGCATAGCTTCAGCTTACGAAGCTACACAGGGAACTTCGATCGCAAAGATACTGGATATTGTCGTCGCTTCAACGGGAATGAACGAAAAAAGTGCGGCAGTTAAAGGCATGAAGCCCGGAACAGATTATGATGTCGCGGTACTCCATCCCAAATCCCACGCTTCCTATTACCCCGGCGCAATGCCGATGACGATAAAGCTTATTTACAGGCTGATAGACGGAAAAATACTCGGCGCGCAGGCTGTAGGATACGAAGGTGTTGATAAAAGGATAGATGTTATTGCAGCCTGCATCAGAAAAGGCTGCACTGTTGGTGATCTTACTGAACTGGAACTGACATACGCGCCGCCTTTTTCATCAGCGAAAGATCCGGTCAACATGGCAGGATACATTGCAGAGAACATAATAAGCGGTAAAGTCAGAATGATCACATGGGACAGGGTTAAAGAGATCGAGGATCCGCTTTTTATCGATGTCAGAGAGCAGGTTGAATTCGATACCGGCTCGATAGATGGAGCAAAGCTGATACCTGTCGGCGAGATCAGAAGCAGGCTTGCAGAACTGGACAGGAATAGGAATATAATTGTTTTCTGCGCAGTGGGACTGAGAGGATATTACGCATACCGTATTCTTGCAGGAAACGGATTTAAGAATATCTGGAACCTGAACGGAGGACTGACAATATACAGGGCGGCGAACTGGAAATATGTGCCGTCAGAACCTTTATCAGATAATTCAGGAGACGAGAAGAAAATGACTAACGTAACAGCTGAGATAAATAACGGACAGATCATAAAACTCGATGCCTGCGGATTATCGTGCCCCGGGCCGATACAGGCCGTCTTTAAGAAAATGGAGAACATGAAGAACGGCGATGTAGTAGTTGTAACAGCATCCGATCCGGGATTTAAAACGGATATTGCGTCGTGGTGTAAAAGGACTAATAATTCGCTTCTCGATGTCAAGACGGAGAACAGGATCGTGACCGCAAGGATCATGAAAGGATCAGCTGAGAATCAGATAGCGTCCATTACTTCATTAAGCGGCGTAAAAGCTGCAGGGACAGATAAAACCATAGTCGTATTTTCCGGAGATCTGGATAAAGCGATAGCCTCATTCATAATCGCGAACGGTGCTGCTGCGATGGGAAGGAAAGTGACGATGTTCTTTACTTTCTGGGGATTAAATATTTTAAGAAAAAGTGAAAAACAGAACATTAAAAAAGACTTTATCAGCACAATGTTCGCTTTTATGATGCCGAGAGGAGCGAAAAAACTCGGTCTTTCAAGGATGAATATGCTCGGAGCAGGACCCGTGATGATCAAATCGTTAATGAACAAACACAACGTTCCTTTACTTGAAGATCAGATCCAGGCTGCAGTTAAGTCCGGAGTAAATATTATAGCCTGCAGGATGAGCATGGATCTTATGGGGATCACTGAAGCTGAACTAATAGACGGTATCAGCTATGCAGGAGTAGCGGCTTATCTCGACGCTGCCGAAGACGCAAATGTGAATCTGTTCATATAATTAGCTTATAAGGATTTGAGATGAATAAAATAATTTATTTTCTGTTGACATGTATTGTTTTAATAAGCTGCTCAAATCCGGAACCGGTTAAAAACCAGCAGGATCAAAATCAGACTATCCAGTCTGTAAAAGCGAAGCCTGTGGATCAGCTTATTCTCGATGAGTATCTGTCAGATATTTTGAGAAGCATTAGTGAAGAAGTTCAAAAAGACAGTATAAGAACGCTTGCGATCATAACATTTGAAGATGTATCTCCTGCCTCAAAAAAGGCAAGTATCGGAAGAACAGTAAGCGAATATCTTTACGGAAAGCTGTCGGAAGATAAAAGTCTGAATATTGCCGAAAGAAGCATGATAGATAAAGTCCTTCAGGAGCTCAGTCTGAATATGACAGGAATAATCGATGCTGAAAATGCGAAGCAGGCGGGTAAAATGATCTCAGCTGATGCGATAATATGCGGAACTGTGACTGAAATAGGCATGTATTTCGATATCAATCTTAGAATTATCGATGTCGAAGAAGGGAAGATACTCAGTTCAGCTATTACTGAAATCAAAAAAGATGTATTTATTGAAGAATCTACGATCTCGGGATCTGATGCCGGCTCGATCCAGGCGGGGCTGAATGCGTTGCAGGTGGCTGTTGATCTGTACGGGAATATGAATATTAAAGATTTTACTATAACTTATCCGGGGAATCTTGAAGACCTTGTGCCGGATTATATAGACAGGATACCTGATCCGGTAAGAGGATCATGGATATTCGACAATTCAACAGGAAAAGTCAGCCATTCGGAATTTCCTGATATGAATCCCGTTAATCCGAGGATAAATAATCAGACAATACTTAATAAAGTGGAAAAGCAGAAGATAATTTCTGAAATGCAGTCAATAAAGATCTCCTTTCTAAACGAATGGATCGAAATGGGGGATTTTCCTCAGGATATGGGAAGAGTGATCAAGAACGGACTCCGGGACAGCAAGCCGGGTGAATGGATATGGGATCCAAAAGATTTTTCGGTCAGGCATTCAAAGTATCCTTTGCCTAAAATGCATCTTAGAAAAGACGGCAGCACGGAATTGGTTGAATGAAAAAACCCCGAGATTATCGGGGCTTAATTTTTTTACCTGCCGGCCATCATGGCCTCGACATCGGCTTT
>CALMWI010000120.1 GCA_937873545.1 uncultured bacterium
TTAATCACTTACCGCTACAATATAATAGAATTTTTTCACTTCGCCCGCCGTCTGGTTCCAGCTTGTTCCGGAAAAAGTACCCTCATTACTCACATCAGAGAATGTACCGTAAGGATCATCGGAAGCGAATACTTTGTAAGATGTTGCGCCTGCAGACTCCGTCCAGCTAAGAGTAACATTCCCTGTCCCCATATCAATCGAAGCTTCGGGCACAGACAAATGATCGATCACTGTCAGATTGACAGGCACGTCGTGATTATTCAATGAAGATTCGAACCTGATAAGCGCCTGATAAAGTCCTTGCGGAAGACTGCCGGTGTTAATTTTGACTTTTACTGTATCGTTTATAACTTCATACATCCAATTCCTAACCGTGCCGCCGGCAGTAAGTGAATCATTTAGAAAAAGCCAGTTGTTCCCCTTGATCTTTATATTATCCACCGCCCAGACACCTGAATTTCTCGGCAGGGCAGCTGCGAATCTCAAATAAACTTCCGGAACCGCATATTCTCTCGAAATATTTATTTTTTTTAATTCCGGAGACGACCAGCTGCCGATGATAAGTGAAGATGAATAGATGTCTGTCCATGCTGCACCGTCCTTTGATATCTGAACTGAGACCTGGCTTGATGAACCGGTCTTCACATGCTCGAATTCTATTGCAGGTTCAGGCATAGTACTGAAATCAAATCTCTCAGAAGTTAAATATGAGTACAATGTGGCGGGAGCACCATCGATTCTTGAAGTAACACATGCGTACTGGCTGCCGTTTAAGGTTTCTAGAGAATCTGATCTTAAAAGCCATTGCAGATTTCCCGAGGAATTCCACTCAAGAGAATCATCAAAATCAAATGATTCAACATCAGGTTTTAAAAATTCGTCAATATAATCAATATATCCGGACCAATCAGTCTCTGCCCACGCTTCGTCGATCTTAACAATTATATTAAATTCTTTTGACTGCCCCTGTAATAATGTTACAGACAAGGTATCAGGATCTGAAGTCAGTCTTGATGAATATGAATAAGTCACTATTACGGAAAAAAGAATTATAATACCTGACTTTAATACAAATCTGTTCATATTTACCCCGCCCAAATCATTTGTCAAACAGTAATATAACATGAATATTGAATAAAAAAAGTAAAAATATATTTTTATTCCCGGAGTAAATATTTATATTAAGCGTATGAATGAATCCAATTTATTATTAGCATTCGCACTAACGCTGTTCGCCGGACTTTCAACCGGGATCGGAAGCGTTATGGCCTTTATGTCAAAGGGCTTTAACCCTAAATTTCTTGCAGGATCATTGGGATTTTCCGCTGGCGTGATGATCTATGTTTCGCTTGTTGAGATTTTTATGAAAGCCAGAACTTCACTTTCCGGGATCTACGGTGAGAGGGAAGGTTATTACTATACCATGCTTGCTTTCTTTGGAGGGATGGCAATAATTGCGATCATAGATAAGCTTGTTCCTTCTTATGAAAACCCGCATGAACCGCACTGCGTTGAGGATTGCGAGAATGAAACGAAGAATAAGAAACTGATGCGTATGGGTGTCTTATCCGCGCTTGCTATCGGGATCCATAATTTTCCTGAAGGGCTTGCAACTTTCATCAGCGCAATTGATAATCCGCATCTTGGTATAAGCATCGCTTTTGCTATAGCTATCCACAACATCCCTGAAGGCATCGCTGTATCAGTGCCTATTTACTACGCTACGAAAAGCAGAAAGAAAGCATTCTGGTATTCTTTCAGTTCGGGATTATCTGAACCTGTCGGAGCATTATTGGGATATTTCCTGCTTAAACAGTTTTTCGGACCTGCACTTTTCGGTATTATTTTCGCTTCAGTCGCAGGAATAATGGTTTTTATATCTCTTGATGAACTTCTTCCTACCGCCGAAAAATACGGCGAGCATCATGTTGCTATCTACGGTCTTGTTGGCGGTATGGTCGTAATGGCTGTCAGCCTGATGCTGTTTATGTAAAATCCTTTAAAACTCGATCCCTTTCTTCGCTTTGATACCATCATCAAAGCAGTGTTTGATCTTTTTCATTTCTGTGACAGTATCGGCAATTTCGATCAGCTTCGAATCTGCGTCTCTGCCGGTTAAAATGATGTTGAGCCTATCAGGCTTATTATTTAAAATTGTAAGAAGCTCTTCAATATCAATAAATTTATAGTTCGTCAGATATGTAATTTCATCAAGAATTATCAGATCATATTTATCTGAATTGATCTTTTCTTTAGCCAGCTCGAAACCTTTTCTTGCCACGGCTTTGTCCTTTTCCAGATCGTCGGAGTTCCAGGTAAAGCCTCTGCCCTCCGTGTGCCATTCAAGATCTTCAAATTTTTTTGCGCTCAGAATCTCGCCGTAATCCGAAGGCGATTTGATGAACTGGATCACGCATACTTTATATCCGTGACCGAGAGCTCTGAAAGCTGTTCCGAAAGCGGCTGTGCTTTTGCCTTTACCGTCACCTGTATTGATTATTACAAGCCCTTTTTCCATTTTACTCTCCTGTTCTTAAATGAAATCTATAAAATTTATATTATAAATTCAACAAAATAAACAAATGCCTTGTTTTGAAAAGTTCTTAATCCTATATTGTTTAAGTAGAACAAAAACTAAAGGAGAAGGTCATGAAAACTCTTGGAATTATCGGCGGAATGAGCTACGAATCTTCAAAACTATTCTATGAATTGATCAACAACAGGGTGAATGACATTATGGGAGGCTATCACTGCTGCAAAAGCATAATGTACACCGTTGATTTCGATGAGATCGTCAAACTGCAGAATGAAGAAAAATGGGCTGAACTTGATTTAATTGTGGCTGACATATCCAGAAAGCTTGAGCTGGCGGGATCTGACATGATAGTTCTCTGCACGAACACTCTTCACATCTGCTCAGATTCGATAAAAAACAGCGTTAAAATACCTTTCCTTCATATCGGAGAAGCTGTAGGAGAAGAAGCCAAAAAGAAGTATATTAAAAAAGCCGGTCTTCTCGGCACGAAATTTACGATGGAAAAAGATTTTTATAAGAAAGTCCTGCTGGACAAGTACGGAATAGATGTTGTGATTCCAGGCGAGAAGGACAGGGATACGGTTCATGACATTATATTCAATGAACTTGTTCGAGGTCATATAAAGGAATCATCTAGGAATAAATTTATTGATATAATCAAGAGACTTGAAAGGAACGGCGCAGAGGGAGTTATACTCGGCTGCACAGAGATACCGACGCTGATTTCAGAAGAATATGTTGATATCCCTGTATTTGATTCGATAAGGATACACGCTGAGAAAGCCGTGGAATGGATACTTAAGGACTAAACCTTATATTTAAACCCTTAAATTAAACGGGATCATGATGTTCACGAACGAACAAATATCCGCCTATTTAAATTCTCTCCTCGACCTATGCCCGGATGAAACAGACGAATTCTATTTTGACCTTGTGGAGAAAAAACATCCCGTCATCAGGCGAGATGTCGCTAAATTCCTCACACAGATCATAATGCTTAAACAGCCTGTCAAAATACTCGAAATAGGAACGAATGTCGGATATTCCGCTATCGTAATGGCTAAACATCTGAAAAACGGCAGAATATACTCTATAGACTACCGTGCAGATAACCATGAGATTGCACGGAAGAACTTCATTAAGTTCGGTGTTGACGATAGAATCGAGCTGCTGACAGGCTACGGAAGTGAAATACTGAAAGATCTGAAAGATAAATTCGACCTGATATTCATAGACGCGGATAAAAAAGGATACGACGCATACCTCGACTATGCTGCAGAACACCTCAATCAGGGAGGCATAATAATAGCCGACAATCTCTATTGGAAAGGTGCCGTGATCACGCCTGATCAAAAAGAAGATGAAAGAAATATCACAGCTTCGCTGATAGAATTCAATAAAAAGTTCACGACCCTGAAAGGATTTAATTCTCAGGTTCTCTCGATCGGTGACGGACTGGGCTTTGCTATAAAGGAAAAATAATGACAGAAGTAACAACAGAAGATAATTTTGAAAATATCCCGTTTGAAGAACAGGCTAAGTACGGGCATGTGAGATCTTTCTTTTTAACTGTAATGATGCTGATAAGAACCCCCTCTGAGTTTTTTAAAAAAATGCATATCAATAAAGGACTCAGGCTCCCGTTTCTTTTTATGTTCATAATACTGACCTTCAGCAATATTGTGAATTATCTTTACATAATATATGACATAACAGAGTCACCCGCCGAGCAGGTGATAAAAGCATTTGAAAAGGAACCAGAATTCCAGGCTCAGGCCGAAAGCTTCAGGTCAATGTTCTCAGAAAAACCTGAACTTTCTGATATGCTGTTAAGCATTATCATACATTTCCTTCTGGTTTACCTGATCGCATCATACTGGCACCTGATATTAAGATCGCTAAAAGTGGCCGTCAACGGCTTTGAAGCTACTATAAGAATATTCTGCTACTCAACGGTTGTCATGGTTACAGCGGTTATACCGGTGAACAATACTTACATAAATTTTGCGATCTATATCTGGTGGGCTCTGATCGTTTTTAAGGGGATATCCGAAGCGCATGAAGTGTCCGCAGGCCTTGCGTCACGCGGCATGACTATATCTCTTTTTGCCACGCTTATACCGTTTATTCTAATCATCGCCGTTGTTTTTTAGTTCTGAATAAGTAGAATAGCTTCACAAGAAAATCGTTCCTCGAAAGCATCCAATATGCTATAAAATTTATAATGAAAGATATAAATATAAGAACGACCGAGTTATAAACGGCCGTATTGACTTTTACATTAAAAAAAGGAAGTATCTTATCTCTGGTAAATATCGGGTAAATCATTTTCTGGTGCTTTTCAACTTCAGTCAGATTGGGGCAGCCGTATGATAAAGCGGTATAATCGGTCGTGAATCTTTCATTACCTGAAATAACAGTCCTGTGAATTTCCATATTTCCGTATTCTGACATATATTTCCGCCTGTATTCCGACAGCTCCCTATCCAGTATCCTCTCTTTTATACCCTTACTTTCCGTCTTCGTATCTGTTGAGCTATTATTCTTTTCTTTTTTTACATGTTCGTCAAGCGCAGCCTGAAGTATGTCTTTTCCAGAATGGTAGGAATTGTATGAGTCCTGCAGCACAACTAGGCCTTCATAAGCCCATCTGGAAGGCATGATCTGGCAGACTTCGGGTATAGGCGAGTTCTGGTAGATCGTCAGAGATGAATTCAGCTCTTTGTATTGTATAAGAGCTCCCCCGAATATTATCTGGGGTATGAGCACTAAAGGAACTATATTCTGAACGGCTTTTAACGAAAGCCCCGGTATTGAAGAGATGAGAAAACCCATGGATATACCGGCAGCAGAGATCATGGTCATAAATGCGAAATAGTAAAGGTGAAGTTCCTTTATTTCGAGAAATGCAAAGCTGACAACTATAAATAAAGCATTCTGAATAGATGCGAACACCATTTGAGTGACGAATTTTGAAATATAATATCTCATATATTTTATGTCGAGCATCTTTTCGCGCCTGATAACCTCTGTATCCCTTATTATCTCGTCAGAGCTGTTCGACATGGCAAGGAACATGGTGATGATAACGGTCAGGAATATATATGTAGGCATGTGAATATTGTTGTATAGTGTGTATTCGTTCATCGGAATATATCTTAAGATGAAGCCGACGATAGCCGCCAGAAGCGGGGCTTCAATAAATGTAATGATCAGGTTGGATCTGTTCCTGAGTTTGTTTAAAAAATTCCTCTTAAAAACAGTTACGAACTGAGTGATCTTACCTTCTAGGTCATAATTTTTCGAAGGCACATCGTTGACCAGATCTTTATGAGGGATTTTAACCGGTCTTAAATTTCTTATGTGCTCCTGGAATCTTTTCTGCCAGAATTCAGGCTGAAATTTCCTCTCGGGCAGAACTGATCCGTCAACATCTCTTAAGGGTTCTTCCAGCGTATCCAGCAGAACATCCGGATCGTCTCTTTTGGTTGACAGATCGCTTATATAGCTGTCATACCTGTAGCACTGCCTGAAATACTGCAAGGCGCTGTAAGTACTGCCGTAATATGCCAGTTTTCCCCCGTGATCAAGCACAAGAGCCTTATTGAATTTGTTGAATATCTTATAGCCCGGCTGGTGGATCACCGCAAATATCATCTTGCCTTTGACCGCCAGCTTTTTAAGTATATCGACGACTTTTTCCGAGTCCTTTGACGACAGGCCGGAAGTAGGTTCATCGAAGAAATAAATATTTGAATCTGACAATAGTTCAAGGCCGATATTAAGTCTCTTTCTTTCACCGCCGCTTAAGATCCTTTCGGATTCGGTTCCGACTTTAAAATTCATTTTAGGTAGAAGTCCGATCTCTTTTATAACAGATAGAACTCTTTCCGATATGCTTTTTTCGTTCAGCTTCGGGTAACGCAGCTTAGCATTGAAATACAGATTTTCATATACCGTCAGATTTTCGAAAAGCACATCATCCTGAGGAACATAACTGATGAACCTTTTGATTTTCTCATAATATTCGAAAAAATCAAAATTATCCGTATGTATTGTTCCCTTCTGCGGTTTGATCATTCCGCAGAGGATCTTTAAAAGCGTCGTTTTACCTGATCCGCTCGGTCCCATAATGCAGACAAGGTCGCCATGGTCTATCTCGCAGGAAACACCGTCAACGGCTTTAGTTTTATCCTTGAATGAATACTCGAGATTCTCCGCCCTGTATGTTATATACCTGAAATATGTTTTCTCGAAAAGTCCGCCTTCAAGGTTAAATTTGAGAACATTGCCCTGAATGAATATTATATCGTTGCCGCGAAGTTTAAATCTTTTTTCCTTTTTGACGCTGTGCCCGAATATTCCGGTCTGCCTGTTGATCTGCGTATCAATATTATCCCTTATGATCCAGACAGGATGGTAGCAGTTACCCGTGTTCAGGTAATATTTTCCTTCCTTTAAAATAATTCTGCCTTCCCACGTGTTTTCTGAAGAATCGCTTATATAAATATCTGCGCTCCGTCTGTTTGAAAGAACATATTCGGTTTTACCTCTTTCGAGCTTTATATATTCATTATCGAAAAACTCCTGATACTTCAGCTTTCTTAGATTAATATAGCTTTCGTTGACTTTAACGAAATCGTTCACATTGACAAAAACATCGCCTTCCATATCTTTTTCATTTACGGATATGATAGTGTTCCTGTCAAGCGGTGTGATTATTATCTTGCAGCCGTGAAAGACTACTCTAGCGATGCTGAAACCTTTTTTCTGTTTTTCCAGAATTATCAGATCAGGCATGTCATTTACAAAGAATTCTTTGTCGGGATACAGGTTATATTTTATTTTCAGATACAGCTTTATATCTTCAGACTCAATAAAATAGTCATTTACAATAACGCTGCTCCCGTACGGCATACTGAAGGCCGTCATCGGCTTGAGGCTGAAATTTCCGGTTGAAACGGATGATCCCGCATCTGCTTTTATCATAAAGTAGAATTTGTCCACATTGAACAGGATAGCTCTCAGGTCCTTAAAGGGAAGATATATGTCTGAAGCTTCTTTCTCGTCCGACAGATAAAGGTATTTTATCTTTGAATCAAGATGTTTCGGCCTCGGAACGAATCCGGTCGTATATATTTCCTTTGCCATCTCGAAATCGATTGTTTCAATCCCAAGTATTTCGGATATCTTTTTTCCTGTTTCAAGCTTAAGTCTCTCATTGGTCTGAAGGTTTAAAAATTCGAATATTTTTAGCAGAATAAAAAATTTCTCGCCGTAGGAGATTCCGGCGTAATCTGAATGTTCAAAACTTTTTATGGTTATTTTCTGATTTACGTAATCATGAAATCTGTCGAAAAGATAGAAAGCGATGTTGTCGGGATAATTCATCCAGTAGAATTCCAGAACATATGAATGTTCTTCCTCGGTAACTTCTTTGTCCAGAAGCGCTACCGTCGCGAATAGCTTCGTAAAAAATATCAGCTTTGAGTTCTCGATATTTTTAATTGTCTGAAAATCAGGTTTCAGGCCTTTCTGCTTGTATTCGAGGTATTTCTGCGTATGAACGGACATTGCCATTTCAAAACATCCTTAATTATTCTTTACCAGCAGTCCTATAGTCTCTACATGGAAGGTATGGGGAAACATATCAACAGGCTGAACTTTCAGCAGTTTGTATCCGCCTTCCTCCAGTAGCTGAACATCCCGTCCGAAAGTTGAGGGATTGCAGGACACATAAACGATCTTCGGCACTCCTGAGCCTATAAGGGCTTCGACTACCTTTGGATGCATACCGTCCCTGGGAGGATCGGTAATTATTATATCATATTTTTCTTTGAAAAGCTCTCCTTCTTTAGCGAGCTTCATCATGTCGCCTGTGAAAAATACGCAGTTCTTTATACCGTTAAGTTCTGCGTTCCTGCGTGCATTCTCCACAGCATTATCTACGAGCTCGAATCCGACTACTTTTTTTACTTTATGGCTTATATAAAGTGAAATTGTGCCTACACCGCAGTAAAGGTCAAGCACGGTCTCGCTGCCGTTGAACTCTGAGAATTCTATTATTTTATCGTATAGTTTTGTTACCTGTTCCGGATTGACCTGAAAGAATGTATTGCAGCTGAGCTCGAATTTCAATCCGCCTATAGTATCAATTACCGTTTCGCTTCCCCTGATGAGAATGCTTTCTTCGCCGAATGCGGTTGAAGCCAGACCCGAATTGATCGTATTCACAAATGATGCTATCATCGGGAATTCCTCGCACATTTCATCGGCCACTTTTTTTATGTCGTTAAATCTTTTCGCCTTGGTTATCAGATTGATCATTATCTCGCCGGCATTCGTTTTTCTTAAGATCAGATACCTTAGAAAACCTGTGTGCTTAACCACATCGTAAGGTTCCAGACCTGAAGCTTTCAGCTTTTCTCTTAGTGCATGATATATCCTGTTCGTCAGGTCTGGCTGAAGGTGGCATCGCTCAATATCGATAGCCTTGCTGAAGAATTTCGGGGCGTGAAATCCGAGCGTGAATCCTTCCTCCTCCAAACCTTTTTCTTCTTCGGTATAATATCTCAATTTTGAAAAGGTGAATTCCGTCTTGTTGCGGTAATTATTATGCAGTTCGCATTTTATGATCGGAAGCATCCCGCAGTCCGTCACTTTGCCGATCCTGCGTATGCAGTCCTTAACCACCTCTTCCTTGATCCACGCCTGATAGTCATACTCCACATCTCGCAATTTGCAGCCCCCGCAGGTCGGATAATACCTGCAGTCCGATTCTTTTCTGTGAACGGACTTCTCAAGTATCTCTTTAGCCACAGCTTCAATGTATCCGCTTTTTTTATTCTTGACATAAGCGAGGACTTTTTCGCCGGGCAGAGCTCTCTCGAGCATCACTTTTCTTCCTTCATATTCCGACAGACACTTTCCGCCGTAGATGGGCTTTCCCGCGGTGATCTCAATTAATTGTTTCATGTAGCCTTCGGTTAATTAATGTCCAAATATAAGAACGGAATGCGGTTTTTTAAAGTAAATAATTCAACTTATTTCCAGATGACCACATCACCGATAGGTCTGCGTGTTTTCGGTCTGGGCTCCTTTAATCTGTACCCGAATGCCGCCATATAAGAAATTCCAAAATTCGCGGTATCTATGCCGAACTCCTCTTTGAGGATACTTTCGGTATTCTTTCTGTTGAATCCCTCTATCGGGCAGGAATCTATTCCGATCATAGCGGCCGAGGTCAGCATGTTCGCCAAAGCTATATAGCACTGCTTGGAAGCCCATTCGAAAAGTTTTTCGTCCGTTTCGAGCCCGAAATCAATGGTCTGGAATTTCTCGACGATCTTCCTCCTCGTTTCTAATAGCTCTCCCTGCCAGTTCTGGACATTAACCATAAAATCATTTATATACGGGCTGTTGTATCTGATCAGCGGAGCTTTCATGGTCAGACATACAATAAAGTGGCTTGCACTGTCTAATTTGACAGTGGCGCCCCAGGCCCCGTCCTTAAGCTTCTCACGAAGAGAAATGTCCTGAACGACCATAAACTTCCACGGTTCGAAACCAAGCGAGCTCGGTGACAGCCTTCCTGTCTCCAGAATGAACTTAAAATCATCATCCGGGATTTTCTTTTCCGGATCGAATTCTTTGCAGGCGTGGCGGAACATGAACGCCGATATTATTTCCTGTTTATTCATTTTATCTCCTCCGTTATAATTTATTTACTACTTTTCTTGTTTTATCAATTCCTTGGTTCTAAATTTTACGATCTTTATAACAATATCATACGGAAAAGGCTTATTTAACGGGAACTGGACGGAACCTTTTCCCTGCTTGTAACCTGCAAGCTCTTTTTTGAATTCTAAAATGGCTGTCGGCGCAGGATATAATCCTATATGCTTTTTATATCCGGCAAAATGGATCAGATTCTTTCCTTTATACTTAAAAGTCGGCATGTCCCAGCTTATAACTTCTTCCAGTCCGGGCGCGGTGTCTTTTATCACCTTTCTTAATTTTACCATTATCTTCTGCACATCAGGGGGGAACGATGAAATATATTCATCAATATTTTTACATTTGTTTTCTATAGTCATTTTATCTTTCTCTTTACAATTTTACCTTCGCAGAAATTCTCATCATACTCAATTTTATCATTTCTGTCCCATCTGACCCACGATCCGTGCTTTAAATTATTCTTAAAATGCCCGATCTCCCACAACTGCCCCGTTTCGCGGTAAAATCTCCATTCGCCTTCGAACATTTCATTTTCATAAGGGCCTTCAGCTTTAAGCTTGCCGCTTTTATAGTAATAAGTCAGCTTTTTATCTGAAAGAACATATATCTTCTGACCGTTCGCGTATGTGTCTTTTCCAAGCATATATCCTCCATGGATAAATTGAAATTAAATGAATTTAATCTATTTCAAAATTCTATGCAATAAAAAAACCGGTCTCAAAGGAACCAACTGACTTTTTATTTATACTCATTCAGCTTGCTTAATAATTCAACAGCCTCGATCCCGAACTTAGAAAATCC
>CALMWI010000121.1 GCA_937873545.1 uncultured bacterium
CATCTGTTCTTTTTCTAACTTCTTTTTCCAGACCGCTCATTTCCGCGTTCCCGCCTGCGTTGTCAGCTATCGGCCCGTAAGCGTCAGTAGCTAAAGTTATTCCCAGAGTTGAAAGCATACCGACTGCCGCAATACCTATTCCGTAAAGACCCATTCCGGTCTGTCCGAAATCCCAGCCTGAAGCGAAACCGAATGCAAGCAGAGTTCCTACAGCAACGGCAACTACCGGAATCGCTGTTGAAAGCATCCCGAGCCCGAGCCCTGATATTATAACTGTGGCCGGGCCGGTAGCCGCAGCATTACCTACGTTCTGCGTTGGTTTAAATGAATGTGAAGTATAATATTCTGTTGCTTTACCGATCACGAGTCCGGTTACAAGCCCTGTAATGATAGCTGCCCATATACCGAGATAATTATTAAGATCCAGCTGCATTACCACAAAATAGGACACTATCGCAATAAGGAGCGAACTGAAATTAACGCCTCTGCCGAGAGAAGCCAGAAGCTCTCTTTGTGTAGCGCCTTCTTTTGTTTTAACCATGAATATACCGATAAGCGAAAGAACGATACCTACGGCAGCTATCAGCATCGGAGCTATGATGAAATTGAACTGCATAACTGTGTCGTTCATACCTACGAACATCGCGGCACCGAGAGACGCGGTCGCAAGGATCGAACCGCAGTAAGACTCGTACAGATCGGCGCCCATACCTGCAACGTCGCCCACGTTATCTCCCACGTTATCAGCTATAACAGCCGGGTTCCTCGGATCATCCTCAGGTATTCCCGCTTCGACTTTACCTACAAGATCAGCGCCTACATCGGCGGCTTTGGTGAATATTCCGCCGCCCACTCTAGCGAACAGAGCCTGGGTTGAAGCGCCCATACCGAATGTAAGCATGGTAGTCGTAATTACTATAGCATTATTTCCGTCCTGCATCGGATAAAGATAATTCATGATGATAAACCAGATCGAAATATCTAACAGTCCCAGTCCTACAACGACAAGACCCATAACCGCGCCTGATCTGAAAGCTACACGCAGTCCGTCGTTCAAGGATTTTTTTGCTGCCCATGCAGTCCTTGCGGAAGCGTAAGTGGCTGTTTTCATTCCGAAGAAACCTGACAGTCCGGAAAAAAATCCGCCGGTTAAAAATGCGAACCAGACGAACTCATTCTGGATCTTAAATACATACGCCATAATTGCGAAAACAACGGCGATAACAACAAACACCATCCCCACTACTTTGTACTGCTGTTTTAAATACGCCATCGCGCCTACTCTTACATGAGCGGCGATCTTCTTCATTTTGTCTGTACCTTCTTCTTCTCCCAATAGTTTCTTATAGAAGTAGAAAGCGAAGATAAGCGCTATTACAGAGCCTATCGGTGCGAGCCAGAACAGATTGTTGATCATAATTACCTCTTTTATTTAATTTAATCTTTTTTCTTTAACCGGACAAAAATAATGACAATTAAAAGAAAAATCAACCCCGTAATTGTTGAATATTTTCCGATTATATAAGGTTTTGAGACATATTTAAATACTATTTTATGATCGCCTTTTTCAAGCTCTATCGCTCTGAATGTCAGGTCTGCTTTATAGATCTCCAGCTCTTTTCCGTTCTGATCATATGCGTGCCAGTAAGGAAAATAATTGTCGGTCATAACAACCAGACCGTTTGAATTCATTTTCACCTCAAGTCCGATCTCATTCCCTGTATATTTATAGCTTATGACTTCTCCTTTAGCTGTAGAATCGTGTGTAAAGTTGAGTTGAGGTTCCTTCTCAAGGATCACTGAAGCTGCGGGATTAAAATCTGATTTCAGCCTGTCAACTATCTTATCTTCGTCTGTAATGACTTCATATCCGCTGACGACAAATGCTCTGGGCAGATAATTTGTGTTGGGAATGACCTCTCCTTTAGCATCTTTCGGCTGGTACATCAGGAACCTTACTCCTGCCAGATTCAGAAAATTGTTATTGTAATATTCATTCAGATTTCCGGTTAAATTCTCGTCCGTATTGACGCCTTCATTGTTGACCCCTCTGAATTTCCTGAACCATTTAAGCTCGTTGTCGTGGAATCCCGTCAGGGTGGTCACCCTGTGGATCGGCAGCTGGTTAGGCCCGAACATGTTAAGGTCGTACACTCTAAAATAACCTTCCTGCGATTCGAGCTCTCTCAACTGCTGCGTGAGTTCAATATCGGTAAATTTAATTCCCAGACCGTCTTTTGAGACCGTTTGTATGAATTTATTGTTTACGCGGTAAGTGTCTATAAAGAAAAGTGCCGATATGACAACAATGAACGCTAAGCTGTTATAAGAATTCTTCAGGTACAGATAGATCGCTGAAAGTGATGCTGTTATGAGGAAAGTCGAGATAACGATCCCGCTTCGAATTACGCTCATGTATTCCGGTGAAGGCATCCTCGCCGGTTCAAATACGGACTTATAAACATCCATCACCGCAGGTAAAGCAAATGATTTTATAATCCCCGCCGCAAAAACAACGGCCGCCGTGATCAGCAGAGGTTTAAGATATTTCTCCGCCTTCCCTTCCTCTTTCACTTGAATTATGTGATCGATCAGAACAGCCGAAACAGCCGAAAGAACGAACGAGAGAATGAAAAGGATCATTCCCTGACCCCTGAACATCTTAACGCCCGGAATGAGCGTATAAGCAAGCCTGAACAAAGGCGTATGATCAACAAGAGAATATAAAACTGAGAACATACCGAAAGAAGAGAAGAAAACGATGTCTTTTCTGAATCTGCCCCTGTAAAAAAATATCGCTAGAATGGTTAAAACGAGTATTATTACTCCAGAATATTCGCTGTTGAGCTTGAATGCGTTCCTTCCCCAATAGGAATTTCCGCCGTCTTCGACTACTTTTTTCTGTTCTTCGTAGGTCTGGACATGGGATATCCGGTTCTCTCCGCAAAATTCAGGCACGACCAGCGACATTGCCTCTTCAGGATGCATCCCCCACGATACGGCATGTTCGAATGAAGTTTTTGCCTCCGTTCCTCTTATCGAAAATTCTTTTGTGTACATGTAGGGAGGGATCAGCTGAACCGCGCCAATAAAAAGCGCGAGGACGATTCCTGCCCAGAACAGACCGAATTTATATGCTGAACCCGACAGCTTTCTGCTTTCGAAATATTCGATTACGATCCTGTAGAACATATACAGAAAGTAAAACCATAGTGCAAAATATGTTGTCTGAAGGTGTGAAGAGAGTATCATGAATCCCACTACCGCACCGAAATAAAGGAAGTTCAGTTTTCCTTTTGATTCGATTCCTTTATATAAAAAATTCATCCCGAGAGGAAGAAGCGCGGCCACATACATTTTAGCGTCATGCCCGGGATATACCAGAGTTACGATCATGGGAGCGGTCATGTAGGCGACCGAACCTGCGAAAGCGGATAACTTTTTCAATCCGTAATTTTTAAGAAATACGAACATAAAAGCGCCTGACAGAAAAACATGCAGAACCAGCTTTAATCCCAGAGCTTTATGCAGCGGGATAAAGAACTGTAACAAAGCGGCGGGATAAAAAGTGTCGCCGTGGGTCGCATCAACGAACGGAAGTCCGCATGAAATATATCTGTCCCATAACGGGATCTCCCAGAATTCTTTTACGAATTCCGAATAGAATTTTCTAAAGAATATTCCGCTTTCAAGCTGATCTGAGCTGAAAAGAACCCCGTTGGTAAATATGAACTTCCCGAACAGGATCAGTGTAATGGCAGTAAAGATCAGGTACGGGAGATAAATTTTAAATTTATTCAAGAAATTTCCTTTTATGATATGACTTTCTACATTGAAGATCCGCTGGTCATAAGTTTAAACAGCTCCAGGTTGTTCTCCGTCTGACCTATCTTCTCTTTCATGAACTTCATAGATTCGATATTCGACATCGGCGCAAGCATCTTTCTTAATATCCAGATCTTGTTGAGAGTGGATGCCTCAAGCAGCAGCTCTTCTTTTCTCGTACCTGATTTGTTAATATCAATAGCGGGATAAATTCTCATTTCGGCCAGCCTTCTGTCCAGAACGAGCTCGAGGTTACCCGTACCTTTGAATTCCTCAAAAATAACCTCGTCCATACGGCTTCCGGTATCTATCAGGGCTGTGGCTATAATAGTCAGACTTCCGCCTTCCTCGAGATTCCTTGCCGCGCCGTAAAATCTTTTCGGTTCATAAAGAGCGTTCGCGTCAACACCTCCGGAAAGTATTCTTCCGCTGTGCGGCGCCGCTGCGTTATATGCCCTTGCCAGCCTCGTGATACTGTCGAGCAGAATTACGACATCCTTGCCGTATTCGACTTCCCTCTTAGCTTTATCAAGGACCATTCTGGCAACTGAAATGTGTTTTTCCGGTTTTTCGTCGAAAGTTGAGCTTATTACCTCTCCCTTGATGCTTCTCTGCATCTCGGTGACCTCTTCGGGTCTTTCATCAACCAGAAGCATCATTATTTTCGCCTGCGGATGATTCTCGGCTATTGCGTTTGCTATCTGCCTCATTATCGTGGTCTTTCCGGCTTTTGGAGGCGATACTATAAGAGCTCTCTGGCCTTTTCCCAGTGGCGAGAACAGATCAAGTATCCTCAATGTTTCATTCTCGATACCGAACTTTTTGTTCTCGAGCTTGAACCTGTCGTTCGGATGCAGAGGCGTCAGGTTTTCGAACATTATTATCTTTTTAATCGTTTCGGGATCAAAATCGTTTACGCTGTCAACTTTTAACAGAGCAAAATACTTCTCCCCTTCTTTCGGAGCTCTGATCTGACCTGAAACATAATGACCGGTCCTGAGCCCGAATTTTTTTATCTGGGCAGGCGACACATATATGTCATTTTTCCCCTGCTGATAATTTGTATTCGGGGATCTTAAAAAGCCGTACTTGTTATCTTTGTCGAGAGCGATGATCTCCAGAAGCCCGTCGCCTTCCAGTCCCTCTTCCTCCTGAGTGTTTCCTTCCAGGATCTTAAAGATAAGTTCCTGTTTGAGCAGCGTGGCATAATCATCGATTCCCTGTTTGATCGCGATCTCGGTCAGTTCTCTGACCGTCATGCTTTTCAGCGTTTTTAAATCCATCTTTTGCAGATCTTCCATTTGTTCTTCCTTTGTTTTATATTATTTTTTTATTTTCAGCTGGTCTAAAAGGTCTCCCAATATGAAATGGGAACCTGCGGCAACGATCAAATCGCCTTTCATATAATTTTTTTCAGCCTCGGCATAAGCCTCGCACGGCTTTATGAAATAGGCTGCTGTCCTATCTTTAATTAAATATTTGTCTTTTTTCATAGTTTCTATATCGAGCATTCTTTTGTTTTCTGCCTGAGTGAAATATTTCTTCGCTTTGATCTGCGAGATAAATTTCAATGCTTTTTCGTAGTCTTTATCACGAACCATCCCGAGTATAAGATGAACGGTGCGGTAATCTGAATTTTCAAGGTCATGCTTTAGAAATGTCAGTCCTTCTATGTTATGGGCGGCATCGATCATGAAAAGCGGATCCTCTGACATCAATTCCATCCTGCCTTTGACTTTTATGCCTGAAAGTGCCTGAGCTGTTTTTGCGGGATCTAAATTGATTTTTTTTGAAATAATTTTAAGAGCGGTTAAGGCAGTCCTAAGGTTATCTTCCTGATATTTCCCTTTTAACTTTATTATGGAAGACCGCTTTTCTCCGTTCATGTAGAAATTTAATTTTTTCTCACCGTTTGAGCTTATGAATTTAAATTTTTTCTTTTTTACTAAATGAAGCTCAGAACTGTTCTTTTTGGCGTATGACCTGAGCACTTTACGCACTGATTCTCTTCTGTAATTCGCTACAACAGGAACTCCATTTTTAAATATCCCTGCCTTCTCTCTAGCTATCTGAACTATCGAATCCCCCAATTGCTTCTGATGGTCAAAATCTATTCCTGTGATCACTGATACGACGGGAGTAATAATATTGGTGGCGTCAAGTCTGCCTCCCAGTCCTGTTTCTATTACCGCGATATCGACTTTTTTATCTATGAAATATTTTAGCGCGATCGCTGTGTTGGCCTCAAAAAATGTGCAGTTGAATTTCTCTATGCCTTCTTTAAAGTATTGAATGTATTCAGATAATTCTTCGTCTGAAATTTCAATATTATCTATTTTTATTCTCTCATTAAATCTCTGAATATGTGGCGATGTGAATAGACCTGTCTTATATCCGTTCGCCGTCATTGCCTGCGATATGATATTTGAAACAGAACCTTTCCCGTTGGTTCCTGCTATATGTACCGTAACCAGTTCTCTATGGTCGGTCTTAGTGTAGGCAAGCAGGTCAAGAATGTTCTTTAGCCCCATTTTCATTCCGAACATGCCGCGGTCGAACAGATATTGAATTTCTTCTCTTATCATTTTACCTATTTCTGAAAATTTATCGCCGCTTTTACGAAATCCCTGAAAAGCGGATGCGTTTTTGTAAGCCTCGATTTAAGCTCGGGATGATACTGTACTCCCACGAACCAGGGATGATCAGGCATCTCAATCGCTTCAACCAGATTCAGCATCTTATTTTTACCTGCAAGTACAAGTCCGCAGTCTTCGAGAGTGTTTATATATTCGTTGTTCACTTCAAATCTGTGTCTGTGCCTTTCTGATATGGTGGTTTTCTGATAAGCATTGAACATATTGGTGCCTTTCTCGATCTCGCACTCAAAAGCTCCAAGCCTCATCGTTCCGCCTTTTATCTTGATCTTTTTCTGATCCGCCATTAAATCTATTACAGGGAATTTCAGTTTTCTTGCGAATTCGGTTGAATTGGCATTTTTCATTCCTCCGACATTGCGCGCAAATTCTATTACTGCGCACTGCATGCCTAAGCATATGCCAAAAAAAGGCACTTTTTTCTCTCTTGCATATTTTACGGCCAGCAGCTTTCCCTCGATGCCTCTGTCGCCGAATCCTCCGGGCACCAGTATGCCTGATACATCTGATAGGATATCCGCCGGTCCGCTGTGCTCTATGTCCTCGCTGTTGACCCATTTAAGCTCAACTTTGGCTTTGTTCTCGCTCCCTGCATGAACAAATGCCTCTATTATGCTCTTGTAGGAATCTTTTAGTCCGACATATTTTCCCACTATGGCTATTTTTACATTGTGTGCGGGTGTTTTTATGTATTTCACGAATTTTTTCCATTCTTCGAGATCAGATTCGGGAGCTTCGATCCCGAGTTTTTCGCAAATAATCTCGTCCAGCTTATAATTGTTGAACTCAATCGGCACCTGATATATTGTTGGCTGGTCTTTAGCTTCTATCACGCATCTTTTTTCGACATTGCAGAATAAAGCGATCTTTTCTTTTGCGCTTTTTGGAATAGGCTGTTCTGTTCTTGCTATCAGAATATCGGGCTGTATTCCGAGTTCTAAAAGATTCTTAACTGAATGTTGAGTCGGTTTTGTCTTGATCTCTCCGGCAGCTGCTATATAAGGCACATAAGTAAGATGCACATAAAGTGCGTTCTGACTCCCCGCGTCGTATTTTATCTGCCTTATCGCTTCAATAAAAGGAAGACTTTCAATATCGCCTACCGTACCTCCGATCTCAACAATAAGCACATCAAGTTTGCCTTCGTCAGATATGAACTGTATCCTGTTCTTGATTTCATTTGTTACGTGCGGAATTACCTGAACGGTTCCTCCCAGATAGTCGCCTCTTCTTTCGTTTGAAAGGACGGTCTCATATATCTGGCCTGCCGTTGCGTTGTTCATTTTTGACATATTGACATCAATAAATCTTTCGTAGTGCCCCAGATCGAGATCTGTTTCAGCGCCGTCTTCGGTAACATACACCTCTCCGTGCTGCATCGGGGACATAGTTCCAGGATCAAGATTAAGATAAGGATCAAGCTTCAGAATCGACACTTTCAACCCTCTTTGTTTAAGAAGAAGCCCGATGCTTGCCGCGGCAATTCCCTTGCCCAGAGCAGAGACTACTCCTCCCGTCACAAAAATGAATTTGGTACCTGTTTTTTTCTGCATTTTATATTCCTTTTTATTTTAAATTAAATAATCTCTTTTTAGTTCCTTAAGCTTATCAAAAGCCTGAAGAGGTGTAATATTATTGATGTCGAGCTCTCTAAGCTTTTCCCTCAGATTATCGTTTTCAAAAATGAACAGGCCCGGCTGATCCGCGATTATCTTATGTTCCCTGTCCTTTGCTATCACCGGTTTTGAATCCGGTGTAAGTTCATTCTCCTCAAGATTGTTCAGAATTATCTGCGCCCTTGAAAGAACTTTTTCAGGGATCCCGGCCAGCTTGGCAACATAAATTCCGTAGCTGTTATCAGCTCCGCCTTCGATGATCTTCCGCATGAAAATTACTTCGTCCTTATGCTCTTTTACGCTGGCGTGAAAATTTTTCGCTCTCGCACAGATTTTATCAATGTCCGTGAGCTCGTGATAATGCGTCGCGAAAAGCGTTCTGGACATAAGTTCAGGTTCATTATGTATATATTCGAGTATCGACCATGCCAGGCTGAGTCCGTCGAATGTGGCTGTTCCCCTGCCGACCTCGTCGAAGATTATAAGACTGTCGCAGGTCGCGTTGTTCAGTATATTCGCAGTCTCGTTCATTTCTACTAGAAAAGTACTTTCGCCTCCGCTTAGATTATCTGATGCGCCGACGCGCGTGAATATCTTATCGACCATACCGATCATAGCATATTCGGCAGGAACAAAGCTTCCGGCCTGGGCAAGCAGAACGATCAGCGCGGTCTGTCTTAAAAATGTCGATTTTCCGGACATGTTCGGCCCTGTTATGATTAGCAGGTTCTTGTCCTCTGTGACGGTCAGATCGTTAGGTATGAAATCATTTCCGGAACCGAGGTTCAGTTCGACTACCGGGTGTCTGCCGTTCTTTATGATGATTTCTCTTTTATCTGAGAATGCAGGTCTTACGAAATTGTTTGTCTCGGCCAAAGCCGCGAACGAGTTCAGGCAGTCGAGATATGCAAGCACGGATGAATTAATCTTGATGTTCCCGATGTGCTCTCTGGCGGCATCCTGAATTTTATCGAAAAGCTCTTTTTCAAGCTCTTCGATCTTTTCGTCCGCGTTCAGGATCCTGTCCTCGAATTCCTTCAGTTCCTGATTGATGAACCTTTCTGAATTTACAAGCGTCTGCTTTCTTATGAAATTCGGCGGTATCATATCGGAATATTTTTTCGTTACTTCAAAATAATATCCGAAAACTTTGTTGTAGCTTATCTTTAAAGTCGGGATGTTTATATCCTTTTTGATCTTCTCCGAAAGTTCAAGGAGTTTGTCCTTTCCGTGATCTATTGTCTCATAAAGCTCGTCAAGATCTTTTGACCAGCCTTTTTTTATGAATCTTTTTTCCTTGAGGTTTATATCGTTTGTCTCAGAAATGGAATCCTCGATCAGCCTGATGCAATCAGAGTTCGAAACGAACTGCTCTTCAAGCTCTCTTACATAAGGCGAGCTTATTTCGGCGAGATGTTTTTTGATCTCAGGTATGATCTGAAGTGAATTCCTCAGCCTGATAAATTCATCCGGTCTGATCTTTTTTGCGCTTATCTTTCCCGCAAGTCTTTCGATATCGGCTATCTCCGACAGCTGAGAAGTGATCTTCTTTCTCTGAAAGCTCTCAAAAAGAAGTTTCTCAGTTATCTCAAGCCTTTTGTTTATCTCAGATTTATCCCTTAAAGGCTGTGTGAGCCATTTTCGTAACAGCCTAGCGCCCATCGGTGTTTTCGTTCTGTTCATGACCGCGTAAAGGGTGGCATTTTTGTTGCCGTCTGAATTGACAGGTTCGGTTATCTCTAAGTTCTTTCTTGTTCTGTAATCTATCGCGCATATATTTTTATCGTTATATCTTTTCAGCTTCTCGAGATGATTAAATCCCGTCTTTATATTGTCCGACAGGTATTCAAGCAGAACTCCCGCGCAGATCACCGACATGTCGCTCTCTTTAAATCCCAATGACGACACTCCCGCTATTCCGAAATGCTTCTTTATGTTGTCGGCTGAAGTTTCCTGTACGAATTTGTGATCCTCTATTTTTGTGACGGTTCTTTTGTCGTCCGTGCCGAAATGCAGTTCTGATGAAGATACAAGAAGTTCGGACGGGTTGAACATCATGATTATCTCTTTCAGCGCGGACAGATTTTCCGGATCGCAGGCTGTGAATTCGCCCGTTGAAATATCGGCCGCGGCAAAACCCCAGCCTTTTTTCGCGTCTGAAAAAATGCAGGCGATATAGTTATTCGAGTCCTTTTCTATCATCTCCTCTGAAAGAGCCGTTCCCGCCGTGATTATTTCGGTGATATCCCTCTTCACTATACCCTTCGCATACTTGGGGTTCTCTGTCTGATCGCAGACTGCGACCTTATACCCGGCTTTTATCATCTTTGAAAGGTAATTGTTAATCTGATGGTGCGGAAACCCGGCTAAAGGTATTTCTATGCCCAGATGTTTCCCGCGGGTCGTAAGAGTCAGGTTCAGAACTTTACTTGCGGTCTTTGCGTCATCGAAAAACATCTCATAGAAGTCGCCCAGCCTGTAAAATAAAATATGTTCAGGATTTCTGTTCTTTATCTCCTGGTATTGTTTCATCATCGGGGTTAAGTTGTCTGAGTTGTCTTTTTTCATCGCATGGTGTAGATTTATAGTCCTGATTTTAACAGATCGTGAAGTTTGATCAGACCCGCAAGTTTTTTACCTTTAAGTACCGGCATTACGCTGAAACTACCGCTTGATCTCATGATTTTTAGAGCATCATAAGCAAGAGTATCGTATTCGATCGATTTCGGATTCGGGGTCATTATCTGTTTTGCTGTAAGTTCATCGACATTTTTATATCTGGTAAGTATTCTTTTGACATCACCGTCGCTTATAATTCCTTTGAGCACGCCATTATGAACTATCATGGCCGCTCCGAGGTTCTTTTCGCTCATTCTTATCAGGATCTCTCTGAATTTGGTATCTTCGTCACAGACAGCTATTTCTTCAAGGCTGTGAATAAAATCCGATACCATCAGGTGAAGTCTTTTCCCTAAAGTTCCGCCCGGATGGAAAAGCGCATAATCCTCTTCTTTGAAATTTTTGAGCTGAGAAAGCACGGTAGCAATAGCGTCGCCTATAACGAGTGCCGCAGTTGTGCTTGAAGTAGGTGCAAGATTTAGGCTGCACGCTTCTTTTTCTACATAAGAATTCAATATCACATGAGAGTATTTTGCAAGTGTGGAATTAACATTTCCGGTGATCGAAATTATTCTGCATCCGATCTTTTTTAAAACCGGCAGCATAGTTATTATCTCGTCCGATTCTCCGCTTTTACCCAGGATTATGATAATATCTTTATCCTCGACTACACCCAGATCGCCGTGCAGCGCTTCGGCAGGATGCATATAAATGGCGAGAGTTCCGGTGGAACATAAAGTCGCCGCGATCTTTCTTCCGATCAGTCCCGATTTTCCCATTCCGGAAACAATAACTTTTCCTTTGCATTCGAGGATCAGTTTTATCGCTTCGCAAAAATTATCGTCAAGGTTCGACGAAACTCTTTTAAGCTCTTCTGTCTCGATTTCAAAAACACTTTTCGCTAAGTGAATTATCTTCTTATTTGACGGCAGTTTCATTAATTAGGCCTGGTTTTAGAGATTATTTTTGGGGTCGTTTCGTTATTAACGGTAAATGATAAAAGTTTTTCATGCCAAAGTCAAGCGATTTTAAGTAATTGTTTGAAAAATATTTCTATCTTTTATCAAATCTTTCAGTTATATTTGGGCAAATTTTAAAAAAAGGTAAAAAATGGCGTCTTTTAACGGATATATGAAATACAAGTTTTTCAATTGGGAAATATTCTACTCCGAGTGGCAGAAGCTTATCTTCGGGGTTGAGGATTATAACAGCATGGAGATCACCAAAAAAAGATCCGAGAGCGATAAGCTTAGAGACAGGATAAAAGCTCTGTGGAAATCTTTTAATGAGGAAAGGGATGATTTCAAGAAGAAATACGCAGGCGAGAAAAAATTCATTTCAGCCTATATGTCTTCATTTTATTTCCCGAACATTCAGAGAAGTTTCGCGATCATTAAGAACAAGCAGAATATTGAGCATATAAAGAAAGCGTTCAATGAATCGGGAGATACGCTGAACATACTCGATTTCGGATCGGGTCCTCTAAGCGCTTCCATGGGACTGCTTCTCGCGCTGGATTTTCTTGAAATGGACCTCGGTTCAAAAAAGATCAATATCATGACTGTCGAAAGATCAGAAGCCATGCTTAAAACCGGATATGATCTGATGAAGGCATCTTTCGGCGATAAGCTTGTCATCGAACAGTCAAATTACAGCTCTGCCATGAAACTTCCTCACAGGGCAGATTTCATTCTGTGCGCGAACGTATTCAACGAGATACCCGAAAAGCACAGGATGGCTACACTTGAGTCTATCATCGAGGTGCTGAAAGGCGTTCTGATAATAATCGAGCCCGGTCAGGATGTTCATTCCAGATCGCTCGCCACGCTTAGAAATGTGCTTCTTAAAACTTCAAAAATTAAACTTGAGATTATTTCACCGTGCCTTCATACACTGAACTGTCCTCTTTCAGCCCAGAGCGAAAGAAAAGACTGGTGCTGGTTCAAAAACACCTGGCGCGTTCCCGATGCCGTGTCTTTCATAGACAAGATCACCGGACTCGATCACAGACAGCTGAACTATTCGTATCTCTGCATGAGAAAAGCAGAGCCGGCAGGACAGGCTGTAAGCTGGAAGGTAATAAGCGACATAATTCTGCCTATCGGGCAGAACAACAGGAGCAGATTCGAGAACTGGATGCGCAACAATGTGATCGAAGGCAATTCAAAATGTCTTATTAGCGTTTCTAACGACAGTGTGGGAAAAATACTTCTCTGTTCGAATGAGGGTAAGCTTAATTCCATAGTAGGCAACAAGGAATTCGTCGCCTCGGTAAGAAGAGGAGATGTCATCACGGCGATCCCGCAGGGTACCTGTCTCTGCAAAGAGAGATAAAGATTTTTTATTTTAATGAAGCTCTGATCTGTATCGAAAAAACATCCTGGGTATGTTTATGCTCTTTTGCCTTGGGCTTGAACTGATCGTCGAATTCTTCCACGGCTGTATTATCAAGTTCATATGCTTCGCTCGAGAAAAATTTCCAGCTGTGTCCGTCAAATACGCCTTTTTCCAGCTCAAGCACAAGCAGCCCGTAGGGATAGCTTCCGTCCGGGGCACCCACTCCAAAATCTTTACCGTTCTTAAAACCGTGTCTGCAGTAGTTCTGCGGATCTCCATAGATTATTACGGCTTTGTATCCGGAATCAACCGCTTTTTCGATCGAGGTTTTGATCAGAGCGGAGCCGACACCTTTTCTCTGATGGACCGGAAGAACGCTTACCGGACCGAAAGTCAGAGTGTCCATCTTCTGCCCAGCTTCGTTTAGCACATAAGATTTCGTGTACATAATATTGCCGATCAGCCTTCCTTCGTATTCTGCAACAAGGTCCAGATAGCCGATAAAATCCGGGTGATCCCTTAAAATATGAACGAGATAGTGTTCACTGCATCCGGGCACGTACAGGTTCCAGAATGCCTCGCGTGTTATTTCTTCAACTTTACGATAGTCGCTTTCAGCTTCATTTCTTATTGATATTTCCATTATTTGTCTCCACAAATCTTTATTTTTAAACATCATTCTTTCCCGTACTTAGCCTTATCCTCCGCGACCCGAAGTTTTGTAACATCATTTTCAAGAATTTTATAATAATCTGTGTCCTTGATCAGAACTTCAACCGGAATACCCAGTTTAGCGTTCAGAGCTTTGATCATATTCAGGCTTAATTTAACCTTGCCGTTCAGAACTTCCGAAACTTTACTCTTTGAACCAATTATTCCAACAAGATCTTTGTTCTTCAATCCCATCTGATCCATCCTGAATTTGATCGCATCAATCGGGTC
>CALMWI010000122.1 GCA_937873545.1 uncultured bacterium
CCATGATACTGACCGTGCTGCCTTCGGTGTGGGCGGGACTGGGGCCCGGATCACTGATATACCTGGCGGCTCTAAAAGGAATACCCGACGATATTTACGAGGCTGCCGATATTGACGGCGCGGGATTTTTTAATAAGATCAGGCACATAGTATTTCCGTCATTAAAATCACTGTTACTGATCCAGTTCATAGCGGCTTTTATCGCAGCCACGCAGCAAAGTGAATTCATACTCGTGATGACTTTCGGGGGGCCGAATGAAGCTACAAGGGTTGCCGATCTTCTTATTTTTGAAAAGGCGTACCTTTACCTGAATTTCGGCATAGCAACGACAATGGCATGGATGCTCGGACTTTTTCTTATGCTGGTAACAGTAGCTCAGATAAGAAAACTGTCAAAAATGGAATTTAAGTCAAACTAAAGGAATCGGGAACTAATTAAATGCCAATAATAGGAAAAGTCGGAAGAAGATCGTTCAAAGTAAGATGGCTTTATTTCGCCATCCATATGATCCTGATCGCAGGCGGGATCACAATGATCTATCCTTTCCTTATTATGATGTCGGCATCATTCAAAAGCCGCGTCGATTCAAAATACCTTGACATAATACCAAAATACTTTCATGACGATGAAATGCTTTATAAAAAGTATATAGAATCGCGTTTTAATGAGGAAGCTGCCGTATTTACCGCCCAGTATAAAAACAGATTTTTTTCTGTTGATTATCTTAAATTTCCAACTGATCCCGATATGCAGTTCAACAGCGACTGGAATGAATTCATATCAAAAAAAGCGGACAGCTATGACGAATTCGATTACTCCGTTTCCGAGCAGTTCTCGAGAGGGGTATATGCGAAAAACGAGCGTGCTTTCAGAAAGAAAATGAGCGCGGAAGTTGACGGGGATCTGTCTGAACTGAACCGGAAATACGGGATTTCTGCGCCTACATGGGAAGATGTGCGCGAGGAATCTAAAGACATCATGTCCAGAAAATTCACATCCGGAATGACGGGAATGATGGTACCTTACAGCAGCTTCAGAAAAGAGCTTGACCTCAGGCACAAAGCGTGGATGTCGCTTGACGGCCATTTTATATCCAATGAACTTCTGCCTGCGTACAAAGGTAAACTCGAGCTGCTGAACGAAGCACTCGGAACAGCTTATCCGTCATGGGATAATATCACGCTTGCAAGAAGGCTTCCTCAGGACAGTTTGAGATCGCACTGGACGCATTATGTAAAAAAGATACTTAATGTTCATCATATCAGCCTCGATTCCGCCGGAACAGAGAGTTACCGGGAGTTTCTGAAAGAAAAATATGAAAATATTGAACTGCTCAATGAAACTTGGAAATCAAACTTCGCCGGATTTGAGAAGATCTCACAGGATAAAACTAATTCTACAGGCGCACCGCTGCTGGATTATATCTTTTTCATCGAGAACATAGCTGATCCGGCACAATTATATATTTCTAGTGTGGAATTTGATTTCAGGGATCATCTGAAAGCGAAATATCCCGATATTGATACAATAAATGATATTTATTCTAAGCGTATCAAAAGTTTTGACGACATTAAACTTTCGGCTTCAATTCCCGAAAATAACCTTGTTATGAAACGGGACTGGGTCGAATTTGTAAGATCCGCGGATATAGGGTCTGTTCATCTCTCCCCCGCTTCGCAGTTCGATTATATCGAATTTCTTAAAACTAGATTCGGCGGGAACGGAATTCTTGATATTGAAGGCATAAACAGAACTTTCGGCACAGACTACGATAAAGAGATCAACATATATCCGTCAACTGTGCTCCCCAAAGAAGCCAGACACGCTGAGTTATGGCTTGAATTCGTAAATAATCATGCCGATCCGAAATATTTTCTGATAGGCTTGGAACAAAGCCCGGACTGGATCAGGTTTTTGAAAAATAAGTACGGCAGTATCAACACGCTCAATTCGGCATACGGATACATTTATTCAGATCACGACAAAATTGATATAGATTTCCAGACACTTGATTATTTTATATTCAAAGAATACAAAAAGGAAATATTCCGCGAGCATCTGATAAGAAATTACGCTATGGTCTTAGATGAGATGTTCAATAACGGAAGAGCTATAATGAATACTCTCTGGTACTGCCTTCTTGCGATCCTGACCGCGCTGATAGTAAACCCGCTTGCAGCCTATGCGATGAGCAGGTTCAAACTGAGATCGAACTACAGGATCATCCTGATACTGATGCTGACGATGGCTTTCCCGCCGATGGTGATGGGAATTCCGAATTTTCTAATTCTTAAAAATCTCAATCTCCTGAACACATTCTGGGCGCTTATCCTGCCTGCCGCCGCTGACGGATATTTTATATTTCTTTTAAAGGGATTTTTCGATTCGCTGCCTAAGGAGCTGTTCGAATCGGCTACAGTTGACGGAGCCGGCGAGTTCACGATCTTCACAAGGATCGCGATGTCATTATCCAAGCCTATTATGGCTGTGATCGCGCTCGGTGCTTTCAATGCAGCGTACAGGAATTTTATGTTCGCCTTCATTGTCTGTCAGGATCAGAGCATGTGGACTCTGATGGTTCACATCTATCAGCTGTCACAGCGGGCCAGTTCAGGCGTGGGCTATGCCGCGCTTGTGATAGCGGCCATACCGACTTTCGCGGTATTTATTTTCTTTCAGAATATCATAATAAAAGGCATCGTCGTTCCGACAGAGAAATAAACCGGAATTTTTTATCTTAAATAATCTTCAATGCTGTCAAGAGACAGGAACTGATATTTATACGAGTAATCCTGATATTTTTTTCTTAACTCTGTGCTTTTCCGTTCCAGAACCGCTTTATCAAATCTTTTTCCGCTTAATTTTACTTCCGCGAACATGATATTTTTATCTATTTCGTTAAGGCATACAACATCTATCTCATTCAAATTGCCCTTTTCCCAGTAATTGCCGATCATTCCGTATTCACCGGAATCCGCCAGCAGATCGATAAACAGATTTTCCAGAATTTTGCCTGAATAAACGGAAATGTCTCTCCTGACAACATTTTTAATATATTCGAAATTCCCGTTCTCGATCACTGAAGCGTGTTTAAATACGAACCTGAACCAGAATTTCAGGAAGTTGTCTTTGATATAATACTTCTGAGCTCGGGAATTTTTCTTACTGCCGAAAGGTTTTACCGACGCTATTACATCATATTCGTTCTCAAGTTTTTCGAGATAACCGCCTATGCTTTTTTCCAGAATTGATTCTATTTCGCTCCTTGAAGTTTTACTTTGAGAGATCAGCTCTATTATAGAAAAATATATGCCGTAATCCCTTCCGAATTCTTCTATAAGATAATTCTTTCCTTCATAAAGGAATGGAGAATCTTTTGAAAAGATCAGATCAAGCATGGTCTCGAATGTAAAACATTTATTGTTGATAAGCAGCTCTTCGTATCTGGGACTGCCGCCGGTAACAAGATAATGATGGAAAAGATTTTCCTTTGAATATGCTGCATTGTCCGTTAATATCTCTTTAATGACCTTCACTCTAAAAGGTTTTATATAAAGTATTCGGTCAGCTCTGCCGAAAAGAGGTTCCTTATCGTTCTGAAAAATTTTAGTCATAAGCGAATATATAGAACCTATGAATATCACATTAATTTTCGATTCGAATTTGTACTTATCCCATAAATTCTGGATTTCCGAATATACCGATCTGTTTATATTGTAGAATTCCTGAAATTCATCGATTATAAGCACGATTCTTTTTTTCTTAGCATAGATAAGAAGCATCTCGAATACCTGAGCGAAATTTTTTATCTCGCCGAATACTTTCTCATTCGTAAATTCTCTGATCTGATCGATGAATTCCGAGCATAATAAATTTTCAGATTTCTTCGAGATGAAGAGATACAAGTGCTTTTTATCCTTCGCGAAATTCTTTACGAGAAGCGTCTTCCCTATCCTTCTTCTGCCTGTAACGACGGTCATTTTACCGTATTCATCAGTCTGAGAATAGATGTTCTCAAGTATCTTTAATTCTTCTTCTCTATCGTAAAACTTCATATAGCAACCTCCATTACTGTAACCGTTGTTGCTGTAATATAACTATATCCGTCTTAATAAACAAGATATATTATTTATAACTAAAATGTATTATATAACATTTGACTCAGCTTCACGAATTCTTCTTATTCCGCTTTCCTCAGTGCATCCAGCCTCTGACTCAGGCTCGTTTCGTATTCCTCGTCCGACATGGACGGATCCCTCAGATCCGTAAAAGTTTTACATGGCAGAAGAGCGCACTGGCCGCAGTGATCGTATTCTTTTTTATTGACCGAACATTCATAGATCGGACAAACCTGATCTTCATAATATTCTACAGCCCAGAAGGTCTTCCCTTTTACTTCCCTGCAGCCCGGACATTCCTTTTTGAAATACCCGCAGTCTTCGCAGTTTACTCCGCACGGATTGATCATATATACCTCCTAGATTTCTATTTGCATTTCTGATATTTCACCGGTTCTTCCGCCTACTTTCACACCAGATATCTTGCCATCATTTATCTGCAGAGATGCGAAAATCTCTGACGGTCTGTTCATCGAATATCCCTGCTCGAAAACAATGTTTTCAGACTGTTTTTCGTTTATTATCCCGTATTTGAACATATAGCAGGCAAGTGCTCCGGATGCCGTGCCTGTTGCTGATTCCTCAGGAATATCGTAAAGCGGTGCGAAATTTCTGCAGTGCGCAGTAGATCCGTGCATGGTCTCTGTCGTGAATACATGATACCCCGCGCCCTGACATCTCCTGCTGACCTCTTTGATCTCATCAAAGTCAGGATCAATCGAAAGAAGCTCTTTCAAAGACCTTATCGGAACAATTATATCTTTCAGCCCCGTCGAAACTACCTGTACAGGTAGTTCAGGACAAATGGCTTCTACAGGAATTTTAAGCGATTCGGCAATTTCATTTTTATCTATTGTTTCAAAAAATTCAGGCAGGTTCTGATCCATCAGTATTTTTTTATCCGGCAGTATTTCTATGTTAAGAATGCCTGCTTTCGTTTCAAGTTTATATTTACCTGCTGCTAATGACCCTTTCATTGCCAGCAGTCCGAAAGAGGCGACCGTAGCGTGTCCGCAAAGCGGAACTTCGCCTGCCGGAGTAAAATATCTGAGCCTGAGATCGGCTTTATCAGTTTTTAATACGAACGCCGTTTCAGAAAAACCGACTTTTTTCGCTATACGAAGCATTTCTTCATCAGTTATGAAATCTGCTGACAGCACAACTCCTGCTGGATTACCTCCGCCTTCCGATCTTATGAAAGCGTTCAGTGTATTTACTTTGACCGCAAAAGTCGCGTTTAGTTCCGGTGTTTTCGGCTTAAAATAAATATCTTCAAATTCGATCTCGCCTGTCTCATTTACATTCAGAAGAAGGGATTGATACGGCTTGAATTCCAACACGACAGGAATATTTTTCCCGTTGAAATTTATCCTTACATTTCTGAATTCAGATGACGCCTGAAACGACTGCCCGTAAAGCACCGGATATTTGATCCTTCCCGCTATCGGATTAGCGAAAAATATTTTAGCGGTCTTACCGTCCGTTCTGCACCAGAACAGCGGCAGATCTTCACCCTGAACTAAAGCCGGCGGACATTTCAGCTGCTTTAAATCATTCTTAACATTCGGTAAAGATAATAGTTCAGCCGTCATGGTATTGAAATCTTTGCTCTTTATAGATCCTGCCTGTTCGGGATTATCCTTCAGGCAGACCGGCAGTCCTTCCGATGCAAGCCTTAGAACTATTCCGAGTGTTTCAATATCGAGATAAGCTGCTTCAATATAAAGCAGCCCGAATTCAAGGTCATTCACGAACAGTTTTTTGTTCCTGACGATACCTTTTGATAGAAATTCATTATTTATCCAGAGCGGATGATATCCTTTCAGCTCTGAATTGAATTTCTCATAACGAAGTTCATAAGCTCCCCATGCCCAGGGCATCTGAAGTTCCTTCGGATATTCACCTGCTGTCCATGCATCCTCAAGCGGCAGATAAACGGCTATGTCAGAATATGTTCTGCCGAATCTCATAGCTGCTGAAACCTTAGTCATGTATGTATTGAACTGTTTCAGCTCGCCTGACAGGCTTCCAGTTTTGCCGACATGAACTGTGGCGTAGAAATTCTGATTATCCCTCCCTTTGGGATTATAAGGCATACCGTGCCAGAATATCTGATTCACCCCGCTGGCGAAAAGCGCGTCGCAGCAAAGCTTAAGATCGGCCGTCTGCTCTTTTTTGAAATACTTTGCAGGCCAGCCGTACAGACAGGTAAAAGTTTCGGATGAAACGACTTTTTTGCCTGACAGCGCAGCGGCAGATGCGCCGATCATAGAGAATTCAGGCTCGAACAGCATAGCCTCAGTTTCAGGCACATCGCAGTTCGCGTAAGCTGTGATAAGATCGGTCGGAGAACCGTGGCACTGCACTCTGCTGATTGCCCCGAGTTCGTGCGCTTTCTGATCGAAAGGAATGTAAAATTCGTTTAAAACCAACTCAGCCGTCAGCTTCATATAATCATAAAGCTGATGTTTATTTTCCGTACAGTAAATTTTATCCATGAACGGCTTTATATCATAGCCGAATTTCTCTTCAAATATCTTATCAAACCCTTCAGTCCATATATGTTTCGTTTCGACTTCCCACGAATCGCAGAATATGGCCGATTTAAAATCTTTCAGCGCGCCTGAAAGGGCATCTCCCATCACTTTAGCGTATCGCTCAAATGCATGCCTGTCCAGATGATTCAGGACATTCCCTATCTTGGGATGCTCCCAGGAAAGATGATGAGGCTGTTTGAAATCAGGTTTATTCCATACCTGCGTTCTGTCTGCGTCAGCTACGAATGTCCCTCCGAACGGCCAGAGCGAGCCGAAAGTGAAATCGCAGCCGAGTCCGATGCCGTCCGCATAATTCTTTGCGCATTCAACAGCTTCTCGCCATTCTTTTCCCAGCCACTCGATCCTTTCTGCATCCGGATCCCTGTCAACGGGGTAAATGAAAGCTATTTCCACTCCGCCGAAATTATTCTCCTTTAGCCAGTCAAGCTGATCTTTTATATCTTCGTGTTTTATAATATCGGCGAACCACCACCAGCGGGTATAAGGTCTGCAGTTTTGGTACGGATAATTTTTTTTAATTTTCACTTGCATAGATTCCGTTGTTAAATTATATTTGCAGTCTGTTTTGGCGGTATAGCTCAGTTGGTTAGAGCAGTGGAATCATAATCCACGTGTCCGCGGTTCAAATCCGTGTACCGCCACTAAAAAAAATTAGAACCATTTGTTCTTTTTGAATTTGTAGAGCATGACCCCCACTATTGTCAGCATAACACCCCACACTCCAAAATACCCGTATGTCCAGTGAATTTCAGGCAGATTATCAAAATTCATCCCGTAAACTCCCACGATGAATGTCAGAGGTATAAAAATAGTGGAAACTACTGTAAGCGTCATCATGATCTGATTAGTCTTATGCGTCTGCATCGAAAAGAAAAGATTTATTCCGCTGTCGAGTTTCTGAAGGTTCTCTTCAATATTATCAAGTGTCATCATGCAGTCATCTTTAATATCAAAAAAATATTTAAGTTCGTTCTTGTCTATAAGCTTATAAAGTCCTTTATCTATAGAAATGAGCGCTTCCTTGATCGGGGACATAGACTTCTTCATAAGTCTCAGGTCCTCTTTCATCTTTTCGATCTCGATGATCGTTGACTGCTTCTGCTCGGATTTATTTAATGTCTTTAAAACCTCATTCACTTTTTCTTCGATCTTATCTGTGGTCAGGTTGTAATTATCTGTGATCGCTTCAAGTAAAAGGTAAAGCAGATAGTCTGAACCTTTCTCTCTGACCTGACCTTTTTTCTCTCTGAGTCTGTGTCTGATATGCTCAAAATGATCCCCGACTTTCTCCTGAAATGAAAGAACAAAATTTTTTCCGAGAACAAAACTGATATGTTCGATCTCGAGCTCAGATGAATTTGTCGGCAGTATGGAATTTACTGTAAAAGAGAGCAGTTCTTTGATCTCCTGCACTTTTGGTCTCTGCGCCACATCAAGAATATCTTCGACTACCAGACTGTGAACGCCATATTTTTTACAGACATTCTTTACCAGTTCAACATCGTGAAGGCCGTGAATATTTATCCAGTAAACCCTGTCTGTCTTATTAAGATCAAAAAGGTCTTTGAATTTGATATTTTTCTGCTCATTATGAAAATCATCGCTGTATTCGATGATCTGGATATCTGATTCTTTTAGCAGCTGTGTGCCTGTAAATTCTATTTTATCCGGGTCTTTCAGCTTAATATTATGCTTTCTAGACCTGGTTTTCATTTTACAGCCTTCATCACAATGAATATCCTGTTCTCCATGTTCGTAACACGGGCGAAAAGCCAGACAAAAGGTAAAATAACCTTAAGTATTATCTTGTTCTTTTTTGACATATAAGCTGTCTTTCCAAGGATCTCTTTTAAAGGGGAACCGATCTTTTCTTTATAAATTATGTCAAATCCCATTTCAGTTATCTTTTCAAATGTCCTTCCGCAGAACTTATAGATATGACCGTTCGTGTTTATTCCGTAATTGTTCATTCTATAGCCTGTAAGAATATCGCCGATCCGCGCTGAAACATGGAACAGACTCTCCTGGATCGGAGTTTCCATAACTAAGAGTCCGCCGGGCTTTAATATTCTTCCGCACTGCTCTATGAATTTTTTAGGATGAGGGATGTGCTCAATAAGGTTTAAAGCAAAAATAATATCGAACGAATCGTTCTCATAGAATTCGTCAATGGTTCAGAGCCTTGTTCTATTCTTGTTCCTGTTTGAATATCTCACAGCCTTTTCATTAATGTCGCAGCCTTCGCAAATCAAACCTTCCTCTTCGCATACATCGAGAAAAAACCCGAGTCCGGAGCCTATATCTAGTATTTTTATATTCTTTTTTTCAACAGCCTGGTCGTATAATTTCAGAACTTTATTTATCTGCGTACGGAAGCGCTCTTTCTGACCTTTTTCTTTGCTTAAGTAAATGTCCTCTCCGAAATAATCCGAATTGATCTGATTTTCATATTCTTCGTTTATAAGCGGACTTGACCATAAAAGATCGCAGTTCTGACATTTCAAAACCGTATAATTAGATCCTTTGCTATAGAACTTGCCTTCATATTCCTTACCGCAGAACTCGCAGTATTTTTGTTCGTCAGTCAATTGTTTCTCGCTTTAATTTTCTATTTTATATCGCCGAGGATCATGTGACCCATCTTGTCTCTTTTTGTTTTGAGATATTTTAAATTCTCAGGCTTGAATATGGCTTCGATAGGAACTCTTTCAACATTTGACAGACCATACCCTTTCAATCCTATTATTTTCTTGGGGTTGTTCGTCATGAGCCTGATGTTCTTTACTCCGAGATCAACAAGGATCTGGGCTCCGATCCCGTAATCCCTAAGATCCGCCGGGTACCCGAGTTCCTCGTTGGCTTCCACAGTATCAAAACCTTTGTCCTGCAGATGATATGCCTTCAGCTTGGCTCTCAGCCCGATCCCTCTTCCCTCCTGACGCATATATATCACGACACCTCTGCCTTCATCGGCTATCATTTTCATAGCAGCGTGAAGCTGATCGCCGCAGTCGCATCTTGCGCTTCCGAATACATCTCCTGTAAGACATTCGGAATGTACCCTGACCAGTATCGGTTCATCAGTATTCACATCCCCTTTAACCAAAGCAACATGTTCCTGTTCATCGGTTTTTGAAAGATAATATCTTATTTCAAATTCTCCGTATGCTGTAGGAAGCTTCGCAACCGTATCGCATACTACAAGTTTTTCGCTCCTTCTTCTGTATTCGATCAGATCCTGGATCGTACCCAGCTTAAGACCGTGTTTCTCCGCAAAAGCCACAAGCTCGGGATATCTGGACATTGTTCCGTCCTCATTCATTATTTCGCAGATGACGCCTGACGGCATCAGCCCTGCCAGCCTAGCAAGATCGACTGCCGCTTCTGTGTGCCCCGCCCTGACAAGCACTCCGCCCTCTCTCGCGACGAGCGGGAACATATGTCCAGGTCTTGCAAAATCTGAAGGCTGCGTTTTTTTATCTATTATAGCCTTTATAGTTTTGTATCTGTCGAAAGCGGAAATCCCTGTAGTCGTACCGTGTTTGTAATCAACAGATATAGTAAAATTTGTGTGTTTTGAATCCGTATTTTTATCGGTCATAAAATCAAATTTTTTCTCTCCGGCAGTTTCTTCTGTCACAGGCATGCATATCAGACCCCTGGCGTACTTTGTCATAAAATTCACATCTTCAGGAGTTATTTTTTCAGAAGCTATAAGCAGATCGCCCTCGTTCTCCCTGTTCTCATCGTCAAGCAGGATTATCATTTTACCGGCTTTTATATCTTTCAGTAATTCTTCTATAGGGCTGAACATTTTAATATCCTAATTCACTTAATTTCTCAATTGTAAGTCCGGCTTTTTCAGGGCTGATAAATTTTTCTATATATCTGCCGAGAATGTCAGTCTCAATATTTACTATTGTTCCCGTTCTCCAGCTTTTGGCAGTTGTGCTGTTTTCTGTATGAGGGATCACTGCAACCCTGAATTCATTTCCGCTGATATCAGCTACTGTCAGGCTTATACCGTCTATACACACCGAACCTTTTTTTACAATATATTTCGCTGTCTGATTTTCGGTACTGACAATAAACTCTTTTCCCATGCTTTGCGGGATTATCTTTAATATTTTACCCGTGCCGTCTATATGTCCCTGAACAATATGCCCTCCCAGCCTGTCATTAGGTCTGAGGGCAGGTTCAAGATTGACTTTCATGTTTTCTTTCAAAGCTTTTATATTTGACCTTAAAACAGTTTCTCTGACAGCCTGCGCGGTAAAAGAGCTCTCATTCTTTGCAGTGACTGTAAGGCAAACGCCGTTTACGGCTATGGAGTCATCAACTGAGCAGTCGCTGTTCACGACATCCGAATCAACAGTTATCTCAATAACGCCGCTTAGATTTCTGACCGTTTTTACCGTCCCTATTTCTTTAACAATTCCTGTAAACATTATCCGGTTGTCTCTATTTTTATCAATCTTCCTCTATCTCCTCGTCGTCCCTTTTCGCCTTCTCAATGACATTCATCACAAGACCTGACAAAACGAATATTACCATTACAGGAAACAACAGCGACATCTTTAATTTTACGATGAGAACTACAAATAATACGACTCCCAATATCTTCAGGTTCCTTTTAACGAAATTTTCACCCTTCTTGAACATGATCGGAAAGCCCTGATATTCGATCCTCGATATCATAAGATAAGAAACTACAAGAGATGTTATCGTAAGCCATCTGAAATGTTTTATCTGCCCGTATTGTTCAAATTCGTAAAACACAAAAGATACTATGGTTAATGCAGCCGCCGGTGACGGAAGACCGCTGAAAGCTCCTTTTACAGTCGGATCAACAAGCTCAGAATTGAATCTGGCAAGCCTTATACTTGCGAAAAGTAGAGGGAAGAACGAGAACAGCAGAGTAAGGTGGCCAAGATCTTCAAGACCCGGATACCTGTTTATGTAAACATTTTTATATAGCATATACATCATCACGGACGGTGCCGCACCGAATGTAATTACATCAGCCAGTGAATCGAACTCGATCCCGAAATCTGATGTGCTCTTTACAAGCCTTGCCACCTTGCCGTCAAATGCATCGCAAATACCCCCCATCATCACGAAATAACACGCCCAGAGATATTCTCCATGTATTGATGAGATTATTGACCAGTATCCGAAGAACATGTTGCCTATGGTCAGCGTATTAGGGAATATTGCAAGTTTTTTACCCATATGATTTCCTTATTGAAAAAATTCGCCCAGTACAGTTTCTCCGGCTTTCACCCTGTCGCCGACCTTTACTTTCAGGTCGCAGTTTATCGGCAGTATCAGATCCACCCTTGATCCGAATTTGATCAGACCGAGTTTTTGTCCCTGTTCGACATCATCACCCACATCTGCGAAGCATACGATCCTTTTTGCTACAAGGCCGGCTATCTGTTTGACCGTTACCATGTTATTTCCTGATCTTATCCCGATAACCGTCTGTTCATTGAACTCTGAAGCCTTATCGTTCCAGGCGGCCATAAATTTACCTTTCTTGTAATTGACATACTCTACTTTTCCTTTGACGGGATATCTGTTTACATGAACATCAAAAACATTCATGAAAACCGATACTATCTGCGACTCTTCCATCCTGTATTCCTCATCAAGGAAATTCTCCACTTTTATTACTTTCCCGTCAGCCGGAGAAATTATCGCTTTGTCATTTTGGGTTTCCATATCAATGAACCTGTCCGGGTCCCTGAAGAACCAGAAAGAGAAAAGAAAGACTATTGCAGAAAATCCTGCGGCGATCATGATCATAACAGGTATGAATTTGGGAAATGTCATATCCAGAACGAATAATAAAACCAGAGCCAGAAGAACAAAAAACAATTTTTTTATTACTTTTCCGCTGCCCTGCGCAAGTTTATAGCTCATTGTTTTCTCCTTATTTTACTGATTGTAAGCTTCCAGTATCATTTGTAATTTTTTGAACTCATCGTTCCTATGCACTACGAATTCGATCTTGTCGCCCACTTTGTAATCTTTAAGTTCAAGCAGTGCTTTACCCATGTCGTTAAAATTATTTATCTTTATGTTATCGACAGCGATTATAATATCGCCGGCTTCAAATCCGGCTTTTTCAGCTGGTCCGTTCTTTTGTATTTCCACAACTTTTACCCCTGTGACGTTTTGTCGGTCTGATTTCTTGTTTTTAAGAAATGCGGGATCGATGAAGTCTGACAGCTTGAACCCGAAATAGAAATTCCTGTCAATCACGCCTTTTTCTATCAGCGTCTGTGAAATATTTTTAACCTTGTTAACCGGAATCGCAAAACCTATACCTATACTTCCTCCCGATCCTGTCGAATAGATCATAGTATTCATTCCAATAACTTCACCTTTTGAATTCACAAGAGGCCCGCCGGAATTTCCGGGATTGATCGAAGCGTCGGTCTGGATCATGTTCTCATAGAAGTGTTTGTCTGCCGTATTATAGCCGAAATTGATCTTTAGTCCTGATACTACTCCTACCGTTATCAGAGGGTTGTTCACATATTCAAAAAGACCGTAGGGGTTTCCGAAAGCTATCACCCATTCGCCACGCGTAATTTCTTTATCGTTGCCGAGCTTTGCAAATGAATGGTCAGTAACATCTATTTTAAGGACTGCTACATCGCTTCTTTCATCCGCTCCTATTATCTTGGCTTCGTACTGCTTTCCTTCAGTTGTTGTGACTATTATCTGCTGGGCATCCTTGATAACATGATCGTTGGTTATTATAAAACCGTCGGGAGTATAAATAAAACCGCTGCCCATGCTCGGAACAACTCTATTCTGATACTGGGGGGGAAAGAAATTCGCAAAAAACGGATCATTGTCGAACAAAGTTCGGACTTTTTCTTTTTTTACTTTTACGACATTTATGCCTACAACAGCCGGGCTTACTTCTTCAACTGCTTTGGTAATTGCGCTTTCACGGTCTGAAACTATCTTTTCAGAAACCGATACTGACTGAACCCTGCCTGAATCAAGCAGCCCTCTGCTCAAGCCGATATAAAGCATAATCAGCGCAACAAGAAGTCCGGTAAGGATACCGTGTATGAAATATTTTAAGGCATGCATGTTAATGAATCGCTTTCCTTTATTTCAATTAATGCCTAAATATAAGCTTTAGACCATAATAAAACAACAACAATATTTTCAAATCTGTTTTGTCTGCTTCTTGCAGTCAAGGTAATACTGATAATTTCCTTCATAAACTGTGATCTTTCCGTGGTCCACTTCAAAAACTCTGGTAATAAGTTCTTTTAGAAAATACCTGTCGTGACTGACCAGAAGTATCGTCCCTTCGTAGCGTTTCAACGCGTCAAGCAATATTACCCTTGATTTGATATCGAGATGATTTGTCGGTTCGTCAAGTATCAGACAATTATGAGGTGTGGAAAGCAGACAGGCAATAATAACCCTGGCTTTTTCACCGCCCGATAGGTATTTTATTTTTTTATATACTTCATCGCCTCTGAATAAAAATGAAGCAAGAAGATTTCGAACCGTCTGTTCCTGTAACTGCGGCAGTTTAGACTGAACCTCTTCTAGTATTGTAGCGTCTGCATTTAGCTGTTCCAGTGTAAACTGTCCGAAGTATCCTATCGAGATGCTCGGACCGATTATTGCTTCTCCTTCTGTAGCCGGTGTCTGGTGACTTATTACTTTTAAGAATGTCGATTTACCTGCTCCGTTTACACCTACCACTGCGATCTTGTTCTGCCTTTCGACCATAGCTGTAAGTCCTGAAAAAACATGCTTAGCTGTTCCGTCCTGATTTATCCAGTTCTTGCCCAGATCTTTAATTGCTATGACATCGTTCCCGCCTCTGGGAATATCAATCAGTTCGATCTTGATCTCGTAATCTTCGGGAACAAGCTCAACTTTCTCGATTTTATCGATTTTTTTCACTCTTGACTGAACCTGAGCCGCATGACTTGCCCTCGCTTTGAATCTGGCTATGAATTCCTCCTCTTTTTTCAGCATGCTCTGCTGACGGGTGAATTCCGCTTCGTTGTTCCTTAACAGAATTGCTTTTTCACGCTCATAATAGTCATAATTTCCCGAAAAAGTTATAACCTTTCCGTGGGATACCTCAACGATCTTTTTTACAACCCTGTTCATGAACTCGCGGTCGTGAGTGGTCAAAAGAAACGCCCCCTTGAATTTTAAAAGCCATTCTTCCAGCCAGATTATCGTTTCCATATCAAGATAGTTCGTCGGCTCGTCCATCAGGATCAGGTCGGGATTCAGAATAAGGACCTTGGCAAGCGCGATACGCATTTTCCATCCTCCTGAAAACTGTTCTACGGGCTTGTCGTGATCTTCGGGGAAAATTCCGAGTCCTGTAAGAATTTCCTGCGCATTTGTTTCTATCTCGTAACCGCCCAAAGCTTCATACTCTCCCTGGTCGTCTCCCATTTTCTCAAGAATTTTTGTCATTTCATCAGGATCAAGATCAGGATCGGAAAGCTTTTTATGATATTCATGCATTTTATGTGAAAGCGCGCTTAGTCTTTCATTTCCGGCTATAACTTCTTCTAAAGCGCTCCTGCCGGCCATTTCATCAACGCTCTGAGAAAAATATGCTATTTTGATATTGTTCTGGATTATTATCGATCCCTCATCGGGCTTAAGCTCTCCTGTGATCATTCTGAAAAAAGTGGTTTTTCCCGTTCCGTTAGGTCCTACAAGTCCTATCTTTTCGCCTTCATAAATCTGGAAACAGGCTTCTGTGAATAACGGAACACCACCCATATATTTTGTAACATTTGAAACGCTTATCATACCTCTCCCGCACATTTTTTAAAGCGGTGCAAATTTAACAAATTATTTTGGTAATTCATAAACTTTTTATTAAATTTAGTGCAATTAAAAAACGGAGCAGAAAATGAAGAATGATTTTAAAGCACAGATACTTGAAGGAATACCTGAAGAGCTTCCCGAACCTCAGCTTTACGATAAAACTATAAATCACGCGCCTAAAAGAAAGGACATCCTGACTAAAACCGAAAAAAAACTCGCGCTGAAGAACGCTCTCAGATATTTTGATAAAAAGCATCATAAAACACTTGCCCCCGAGTTTCTTGAGGAATTGAATAACTACGGAAGGATCTATATGTACAGATTCAGACCTTCATATAAGATAACTGCCCGTTCAATAAATGAATTCCCGCACAGATCGGTTCAGGCGGCGGCTGTTATGCTCATGGTGTCGAACAATCTGGATTACGCGGTCGCACAGCATCCTCATGAACTTATAACTTACGGCGGCAACGGCGCAGTATTTCAGAACTGGGCTCAATACAGGCTTACAATGAAGTACCTCGCCGAAATGACCGATGAACAAACGCTGGTCATGTATTCGGGTCATCCTATGGGACTGTTCCCTTCCCATAAAGATGCTCCGAGGGTCGTAGTGACCAACGGTATGGTGATCCCCAACTATTCAAAACCTGATCACTGGGAAAAATTCAATGCTCTCGGAGTTTCGCAGTACGGTCAGATGACCGCAGGTTCATACATGTATATCGGGCCGCAGGGCATCGTTCACGGAACGACCATCACTGTGCTCAACGCAGGCAGAAAGATCGGGAATGACGGTCTCGGCGGAAAGCTGTTCGTGACTTCAGGACTTGGAGGCATGAGCGGTGCGCAGGCAAAAGCTTCTGTGATAGCAGGCGCTATCGGAGTTATCGCCGAGATCAATCCGAAGGCTGTAAGAACCAGGCATTCTCAGGGCTGGGTCGATGAAGTATATTCAGACCTTAATGAACTTATAAAAAGAATTAACAAAGCCAGAAAAAATAAAGAGGCCGTTTCGCTGGCTTATCAGGGCAACATTGTTGACCTTTGGGAGAAATTCGCAAAAGACGGGATCAAAGTTGAATTAGGTTCAGATCAGACTTCGCTGCACAACCCGTGGTCGGGCGGATATTATCCCGCAGGACTGACTTTTGAAGAGTCTAATAAGCTGATGGCTTCCGATCCGGATAAATTCAGAAAGAAAGTTCAGGAAAGCCTTAAAAGGCAGGTCGCCGCAATAAACAAGCTTACCGCGAAAGGAATGTATTTCTTTGATTACGGAAACGCGTTCCTGCTCGAATCATCAAGAGCCGGGGCTGATATACTTAAGAATGACGGCAGCTTTAAATATCCTTCGTATGTTCAGGACATTATGGGACCGATGTGTTTTGATTACGGTTTCGGGCCTTTCAGATGGGTCTGCACATCATCAGATCCGGAAGATCTTGATAAAACTGATATCATTGCGATGAAAGTACTTGAAAGAATAGCTAAAACAGCTCCTGCTGAGATCATGCAGCAGATGAAGGATAATATCAGATGGATAAAAGAAGCTAAAAAGAACAGACTTGTCGTAGGCTCTCAGGCAAGGATCCTTTACGCTGATGCGGAAGGCAGGATAAAAATAGCCAAAGCTTTTAACGACGCCATTAAAAAGGGCGAAATATCTGCTCCTGTAGTACTCGGCCGCGATCATCACGATGTGTCAGGCACTGATTCTCCATACAGAGAAACTTCAAATATTTACGACGGTTCGCAGTTCACCGCCGATATGGCCATTCAGAATGTTATAGGCGATTCATTCAGAGGAGCGACCTGGGTGTCTATCCACAACGGAGGCGGAGTCGGCTGGGGTGAAGTTATCAACGGCGGTTTCGGAATGGTCTTAGACGGTTCTAAGGATGCCGAAAGAAGGCTGAAATCCATGCTCTTCTGGGATGTGAACAACGGCATTTCAAGGAGAAGCTGGGCGCGTAATGAAGGCGCGGTCTTTGCGATTAAAAGAGCTATGAAGGAGAATCCGGCGCTGAAAGTAACTGTGCCGAACTTTGCGGACGACAGCCTAATCGATAAGCTGATCAAATAATGTGTAAAAAGATACTTTTCACCCAGTTCGGAGTTCCCGGACTTGATACGCTTGAGTATAAATCAAATATCCCGCTCGCTGCGGGATATTTATTTGCTTATTCAAAGAAGAAATTTCACGATAAAGAATTTATTATCACGCCGAGAGTTTATACGGATGTGCTTAACGATGACGCATATTTTGAATACGTCAGCATGATAAATCCCGACCTTTTTCTTTTCTCTCTGTATGTCTGGAACATTGAAAGAACCCTCAGGTTATGCGGCAGCCTTATCAGAAAATATCCGAATGCGAAATTCCTTTTCGGCGGGCCTGAAGTCAATCCGGACAACAGCTTTCTGCTTAATGATCCGGCTTTCACGGCAGGGATAGTCGGCAAGGGTGAGCTTCCCCTTATGGATTATCTTAAAGGCATCCCCTTAAAAAATATCAGCGGCGCGCTAACAAAGGAATTCTTCAATCCTGCCGGCAAGATCAAAACAGAATTCGCGCCTGACGATAATCCTTATATCGCCGGACTGATCGAGCATACACCTGATACTTCGATGTATTTTGAAACTGTCCGCGGATGTCCGTTCAAATGCGGTTTCTGTTACTACAATAAGGTCTATGATAAACCCGTGTCTATGAACAGGGATCATCTTGAAATATATCTTGATTATGCGAGAAAGAACGGACTGAGGGAAATTTTCCTGCTCGATCCTTCATTCAACGCGCAGAGCAGATTCGATGACCTTCTGGACAGGCTTACAGCTCTGAACAGCGACGTTTTTTTTGAATTCAACACCGAGCTAAGAGCAGATCTTCTCACTGATGCGCAGATAAAGAAGCTGCGAAAATTGAATCTGCTCGAAGCTGAAATAGGTCTTCAGACCACAAATCCGCATGCTATTGAAATTATGAACAGATCTGGTTCGGTTGAAAAAACCATTGCTAATTCAAAGAAGATGTTCAGCCTCGGGATGAAACCGAAGATCGACCTGATTCTCGGCCTGCCGGGAGACACGCTTGAAAGCTTCAGAAGATCGGTGGACAGAGTTTTTGAAGAAGGTCTTTATGAAGACATTCAGGTTTTCAGGCTTTCGATCCTTTCAGGCACAGATTTTTCCGTCAGCCGTAAAAGATACGGAATCGAGGCTGATGATATGCCTCCTTATCATGTTCTATCGGTGAATGATTTTACCGAAGATGAAATGCTTGAAGCTATAGACTATGCCCGGGAAAAATTCGATACAGAGCTGTATTACATACCTTCATTCCTGCTCTCATGCGATTTCAGATACCTGAGAATAGAAAATTTCGTTCGGTTCGATTCAGATATAAAGCCGGTTCATAAGATAATTTTTTCGGATTACGGGGACGATTCGTATAAAAGTATCAAAAACCTTTGCGAAAGTCTTGTGCTGCATTTTAAAATTGAAGATCCTAAAAAAGAATATGCGGATGTCTGCGGAGTTCTCGACTATTTTTCTAAGCAAAAGCCCGATTCGGTCTATCAGATCATACTTGAATTCACTAAAGATTTTTCTAAAAAGCATTTTGATTTGATTTCCAAACATATCAGCTATAAATGCGCCTATCTTGACAGGGACGCGTCCGCTTATTTCGGCGACTGCACGGTTTCAACAAGAGTTGCGGTAGTTCTTAATAGAAAATACATAGGAAGCAGGCTGTATAAGAATATCAGAAAAGAAACTGATGTTTTTATAGCAATATCCGATTTAAGCGGAAGTGATGCTGAGAACATCGCCGACGAACATAAAATATATGTAAAAGGTCAGAAACAGGAAAGCATATTCAGACTGCTTAAGAAAAATGATCTTCTTACTGAATTTGTCATATTCGATTCATTCAGATATGAGTATAAAAAATATGAGATCACAGGCAGCGGCAGACTTTATTATCCGCATTCGGTTGAAATATAAAAAAAGTCCCGCATTATTACGGGACCTGATCTTTTAATATTTCAATTTCTGACTAATATTCCAGAAAGCCTTTCATAGCTTCTTTCATCCAGTAATGATCTTCCACTCCGGCAGTTTCACGCGCCGAATGCATTGCGAGCATAGTATTGCCCACATCAACCGTTCTTATCCCGAGATTTGACGAGATCATAGAACCAATAGTCCCGCCGCCGCGCATATCAGCCCTGTTCACGAATTTCTGATACGGTATCTTTTTATCCCTGCAGATCATCTCAAAAACCGCGGAGGATTCTATAGTTGTCGCATAGCTTGTATTGGC
>CALMWI010000123.1 GCA_937873545.1 uncultured bacterium
AAAGAGCTGCCCAGCCAAGAATTACAGACACAAAAGTTCAGGTTGATATATATCCTGAAAGAAGGGAAGTCCTTTGTTCAGGGATTTATAAGCTGAAGAACTTTACAGACAGCGTAATAACCAATGTTCATGTCAGTATGTCCAGGTCAGAAGACTATAAGTATTCATTTTCTAACGGTGCTGATCTTATAGACAGCTGTAAATATATTTCATACAACATATATAAACTGAAATCCCCCGTTTTCCCCGGAGACAGCCTTGAAATGAGCTTTAATGTCAAACATCTTACAAAAGGTTTCAACGGAGGCGGAGCTTATTTCAACGGAACTTTTCTGAATAATTTTGAATATCTGCCTCAGATCGGGTATTACGCAGATATGGAAGTTCAGGATGAACATAAGAGAAAAAAATACGGTCTGCCTCCAAAAGAAAGAATGGCTTCGATAGACGATCCTTTTGAAAGGAACAGAAATTATGTAGGCAATGCGTCATGGACAAAATTTGATGCCGTTGTAAGCACTTCGTCCGATCAGGTCGCCATCGCTCCCGGCAGGCTTGTTCAGGAGTGGTCTGAAGGCGGAAGAAATTTCTACCGCTATAAAACCGATGCGGACATTCTTAATTTCTTCTGCATAAATTCGGGCAGTTATGAGATCAAAAAAGACAAGTGGAACGATATTGAACTTGAGATCTATTATCACAAAGCCCACGATCAGAATATTGACCACATGATGAAAATGATGAAAAGATCGCTTGAGGTCTATACAAGAGATTTCGGACCGTACCAGTTCAAAAATCTTAGGATAATCGAATTTCCCTACGGAGGTTTTGCCCAGTCCTTCGCAACGACTATCCCCTATTCGGAGAACCTCGGCTTCATTATAGATTACAAATCCAAAAGCGAGCAGGGAGTAGATTACCTCGCATATATTACAGCGCATGAAATAGCTCATCAGTGGTGGGCGCATCAGGTAAGTTCCGCCAATGTAAAAGGCGCTACTCTTCTGACTGAAGTCCTGTCGCAGTATTCCAGCTATATAGTGCTTAAAGAAAATAATGAACCGAAAGAAGTCAGAACTTTTACAAAATACAGCCTAGACAGCTACCTTAAAGGAAGAAGCAGAGAGGCTAAGAAAGAACTGCCGCTTTTATATAATGAAGATCAGGGATATATTCATTATGACAAAGGTCTAGTGGTCTTCGCTGCCCTTGAGGACTATATCGGCAAAGACAGTCTGAATTCAGCATTGAAGAAATTAACTTCAGACTGGAAATTTAAAAGCGATCCTTACCCTGTTTCGACCGATATTTTGCCTTATCTGAACCCGGTCACTCCCGACAGCCTTAAATACATGCTCGACGACATGCTAGGCAAGATCGTACTCTACGACAATAAAGCTTTGTCGGCAGAATACTCAATTCTTGATAACGGGAAATATTCAACCAGCCTGACGGTCATTTCTGACAAGTTCGAGGCTGACAGTCTCGGATCTGAGAATAAAATCGGAATGAACGATTATATAAATATCGGGCTCTTAGATAAAGATGACGAACCTGTATTCATGAAAAAATTCAGGATCGATAAAGATACGATGTCATTCGTGATAGAGTCTGACAGTCTTCCCGTAAAAGCAGGAATAGATCCTTATGCTCTCCTTATAGACAGGGATATAAAAGATAATGTTATTGACATTTTGAAGAAATAAAAATGAAACAGCCGGAAATAT
>CALMWI010000124.1 GCA_937873545.1 uncultured bacterium
GTTCTGTTTTAATGAGGGCGATGGTGCTTCAGGTTTTAATTTAGATCTGTTCTGTATAAGACCGAAATCGAATTTGCGGTATGCGAAAGAAAACAGAGCCGCCGAAAGCCCGAGCACAAATAGGCGGTTGTATAAATAAACACCTGCGACAGGGATCAGTTCGCCGTTCTTTTCGGCTATAGTCAGATATTTGGTAAAATAATCAAGGGTATAAAGAGAGACAGGGTCAAAAACTGCCACCCAGTATCTGGCATCAAGCCCGATGGGCATATTTATTATTATAGGGTAAGCCATAAGCAGGATTATTGTGCCGATCATAAGCGATAGGGTATTTTTAAAATAGAGCGACAATCCCAGAAGCAGACTTAAGATCATTACAGAATAAGGCAGAACAGAAGTTAAAAAGGGATATAAATAATTGATCAGTTCATTCGTGCAGAATCTGTCAGGATTTACAAAAGGCATTACAGAACCGAGGTACATGCCTATAGGCGCTGCTGAGAATATATAAAGGATAACGATAAGCCCGGCCAGGAATCTTCCGAATACAAAACCGGATTTTTTGAGAGGGAGAGAATAGAACCACTGGTTCGTTCCGAATTCGTAATCCCTGTTTATGATCCTCGCAGCTATGGCCGCCACAAATATAATTCCGACATAAGCCAGTATCGACATAAGCTGATGCATATAATAAGGCGAATTGACGAATATTTTTGCCGAAGTTGCACCGCCGAAAGAAATATTCACTCCGGAAAATGTTCCCCCCGCGCCTATTGTCGCCAGAAATGCCAGAAGGAACATAACGCCGAAAAAGATATGAGTTGAAACTATGCCGAATGAATATTTCAATTCATACTTAAAGATATCCTTAAACATTTACTTCCTCCGCATGCGGGGCATGGTTAATGTTGTTCTTGATGTGATGAAAATAAACATCTTCAAGGTCGGGCATTACGCTAATAAATCCGTCGCCCGGATTTGAATCCGAATATATCTTCACGAAAGTTTTTCCGCTGAAGTATCTCGATGACAGAAAACGGAATTTTTCTTTATAGGAATTGATATCTGATTTCATGATCTCTTTCTCATATATTTTATTTTGAATTGAACCAAGTACGGTCTGCGGCTGAGCAGAAAGAAGCAGTTCGCCTTTGTTTATTATAGCCATGTCCGAACACAAAGTTGACACATCATCAACTATGTGCGTCGAAAGGATCACGATGTGACTCTCGCCGATCTCTGACAGAAGATTATGGAACCTGTTCCTTTCTTCAGGGTCAAGTCCTGCAGTGGGTTCATCCACGATAAGGAGCTTCGGCGAACCGATAAGGGCCTGAGCGATCCCGAACCGCTGTTTCATTCCTCCTGAATAAGTCCCGAGTTTCTTCTTCCTGTGGTCATAAAGGTTCGTTTGAATAAGCAGGGCGGTGGTAGTCTCTTTTCTGTTCTTTGTGTCCGTTAGACCCTTTAAAAGGGCGATATGATCGATAAAATCTTCTGCGGTAACTTTCGGGTCAAGATTAAATTCCTGCGGCAGATAACCGAGTATCTCTCTAACTTTCGGTTTTTCTTTAAGCACATCAATTTCATCAAGCATGATCGTTCCGCTGTCAGCTTCCTGAAGTGTAGCGATGGTGCGCATAAGTGTGGATTTTCCCGCACCGTTGGGTCCGAGCAGGCCGAACATTCCGTTGGATATCTCCAGAGACACATTCTTCAGTGCCTGAACTCCGTTCGGGTAAGTTTTGGACAGATTTTGAATAGTAAGTTTCATTTTATCCTCAATTTTTTAATTTTTCACTCTTTAGACTGATAATTTACAAAAAAGTTGTCAGCAGGATTAAAAAAAAATGATTAACAGGTTATTTTTTTCCTAGAAGGTCGTTCTTGAGGCTTTTCTTTACAGGTTTTTCGCACAGCCATATACCGAAGAGGGCTTTTTTAAAATCCAGTCCGGGAACAGTATTAAAAAGTTTCCGGTTTTTGTATGTCTGGGTTCCTTTTGACGGTACATATATAAAATCAAATACATCATTAACTTTTATTTCGTCTGAGAAAAGTTTAATAAAACTGTCGATCTCCGGTATCAGATTTATTACTTCATCTCCGGCGGCATTTCTGAAGCCGTCAAGGAGATCCTCCTTCATAGTTGCGCTTGTAACTTCATCAGACAGCACATAAATCTTTATCTCCATAGTCTCATCAGCCTGAATTATCTCAGCCTCATCTGAAGATTTCTGGATCAGGTACAAACCGCATACATACTGATCAACGAAGATCTTGCTCAGCACTCCCGCTCCGTTCAGTTCTATCTCGGTACCGCTTACTTTTATTCTGTCGGGGATCTTTGCGCCGGCTATTTCTCTGCACATCAGAGTGCTTACCGCTATTAAAATACCAAGCAATATTTTTATAACAGCTCCGTTTTTTAAGTAAATTAATTACCCGGAATTTTACCCAATAACACAGGTCTTGTCAATGTAAAAGTTTCAGGAAAATAAAAGAATCAAAATCTTTAGATCATTCATTCCACAGTTTGCGCATCTCTTCGCATGATGTGAGAAGGTCGTCGAGCTTGCCCCGCGCTTCTATTCTGCCGTTTTTGAGCACAATTATTTTATCAGCTTTTTTCAGCGTGCTTTTTCTGTGTGAAACGGCTACACAGGTCTGATCTTTCAGGCTAAAGAAACGGCTCCATAACAGTTCTTCGGTCTCGACATCGAGTGCGCTCGACATATCGTCAATAAAATAAATATCAGCCTTTCTCATGAACATTCTCGCAGCCGCGGTCCTCTGCATCTGTCCGCCCGAAAGTTTAACGCCTTTTGTGCCGATGAGAGTATCAAGCCCGTCGGTGAGTTCGGTCAGATCTTTTTCCATCACTGCGGCATTTACCGCGTTCTTCATCCGGTCATCATCATGATCGAGACCGAGAAGGATGTTATTCTTTACAGTATCGCTGAAGAGCCCTGCGATCTGCGGGCTGTATATCTGAAGCGCGATATATGAAAAAGAGATCGCCGCAAGGATCGCGAACGGCAGTTTCTGATCGTTCAGGTACTTTCGAACAAGAACGGTCACTTCTTTTATTTTAAACTTTTTATCTTCCATTACCTTTGCTTCGGTTTATGTTTCTAACAAAAAATCAATTATATTCTTTCTGATTATCCCGTTCCTGCCGCCGCCCCATATTTTATCCATCGTAAGAACGATTTTCGGATAATTATCCTCGATCTTTTCAAGAGGCGCGAATTCTCTGTCTTCAGTTTCTTTTGATGCCAAAAGGTAGCATACCTGTATATAAAGCTTTTCGTTAGTTTTTTCCGCTATAAAATCAATCTCGAGACTGTCAAGTTTGCCGACCGATACTTCATAGCCTCTTCTTAAAAGCTCAAGGTAAACTATGTTTTCAAGAAGTTTAGCTATATCTTCGCTTTTGTATTTTAGAATTGAATGCCTGATCCCGGAATCGCTGAAGTAGAATTTATCGAGCAGCTCCAGATGCTTTTTACCTTTGATATCGTATCTGCCGGTCCTGTTTATCAAAAACGCATCCTGCAGGTATGAAATGTAATTCTGTACGGTCTGAACACCGATCCTGATGTGCTGGGATTTTAAAAAATCGCTGATCTTTTTCGCGGTCGTAATGCTTGAACAATTATCGAATATGAACCGGGTAATTTTTTCAAGAAGCTCAACATCCCTTATCTGATGCCTTTTAACAATATCTTTAAGAAGAATAGTATTATAAATCGAGTTTATATATTGAAAAACAACCTCATCGTCAAATTTCAAATAATGTATGCCGGGCAATCCGCCGAATTTCAGATACAAAGAGAATTCTCCTTCGATATCTTCATTTTTACCAATATTTCTAAACTTCAAAAATTCTTTAAAGCTGAGCGGATACATTGAAACTACTACATATCTGCCTGTAAGAAGCGTAGCAAACTCGGAAGACATCATTCGTGAATTTGAACCGGTTAGATAAATATCTGCTGCGTTCTCTGCAAGGAGTGAATTTACAGCCTTTTCCCAGCCTTTTATTTCCTGAACTTCATCGATAAGAATGTATTTCTGATTTTTATTTTTCTGGAGTTTGCTTTTTACATATTTGTAAAGCTCAGAATAGTCTTTTATATATTCAAATTCAAGCAATTCCTTGCTGATATAAACTATGTCATTCTTTTTTACACCGCTTTCGTGAAAACGGTCAATAAGCATTTTCATAAAAGAGCTTTTTCCGCTTCTCCGGATCCCGGTTATTATTTTTATGACAGGCTTACAGACAAAGGGGTCTATCTTTGCAAAATATTCTTCTCTTATTATCATTCCGTCTCCAAAAGTTTAACTTATACAAGAAACTATTTAAATATAATGAAAAAGATTCTTTTATACAAGAAACTCTTGCATATTAACAAAAAGATTAACTTATACAAGAAACTATTGTCTGCTTCTCTTTATCATCATCCTAAATATTTCTTCAGGAACTTTTCCATTGCGCTATAGAAATCGAATCTGTTTTCCTCATTATAAAAACCGTGACCTTCGTTATCTTTAACGATATATTCTACTTCTACGCCTCTTTTCTTTAGAGCTTCGACCATCTGGTCAGATTCGTTTTTCTTGACCCTGGGATCGTTGGCTCCCTGAGCAACAAGTAAAGGGGTTTTAATTTTTTCTGAATTTAGAGCAGGTGAAGTTTTCTTAAACTGTTCGGCATCATTTACGGGATCACCGATCATTTCGTAGAACATTTGCCTTGCCTGTTCCCAGTACGGCGGAATCGTTTCCAGAAAAGTGAACATATTTGACACGCCTACATAATCAATTGCAGCTGCGTACAGATCAGGGTCTTTTACGATACCCATTAATGTTGCATAGCCTCCGTAACTGCCGCCGTAGATGGCAATTTTTTTCGGATCTGCGATACCTTCTTTAATTATCCAGTTCACTGAATCTGTAATGTCTTCTTGCATTTTCATACCCCACTGCTTAAAAGATGCTTCCCAGAATTTCTTGCCGTATCCTGTTGAGCCTCTAAAATTCATCTGCAGTACAGCATAGCCTCTGTTAACCAGAAATTGAATTTCAGGATTGAATCCCCATTGATCTCTTGCCCATGGCCCTCCGTGCGGATTGATAACCACCGGCAGGTTTTTGTGATCTTTACCTTTTGGCAATGTTAGGTAGCCATTTATTGTCAGACCGTCCCTTGATCTGTACTTTATCGGCTTTACTTCGGCCAGTTCGTTTTCGTTCAGCCATGGCGCAAGGTCAAATAATTTTTCGTATTTCCAATTTTCCAGATCGAGATAGTAATAAGTGCCGTAAGTTCTGTCGCTTCCTGTATAAAAAATACATTTCTTTTCATGCTTATCGAAAGATGTTACTCCGTTTTCATATTCTGGAAAATTCAGATCCATGAAGTCCTGGATTTTTTTTCTGAATTCGTCGAAGAAATGAAAATGCCGCTTATCTGTCAGATAATAGGCACCTGT
>CALMWI010000125.1 GCA_937873545.1 uncultured bacterium
ATCGTAATTATCAATGACACCGGAAGGATCATCTCGCCCGACAGCCCGGCAGAGCCGCAGACGGAAATAAAAAAGGACTGATTTTGAAATTTGAACTTGAGATAACGGCTCCGGATTCAAAGGCAAGGGCCGGCAAGCTGACAACTGATCACGGGCTGATCGAAACTCCCGTTTTCATGCCTGTGGGAACGCTCGGTAATGTTAAAGCGCTTACGAACAGGGATCTTCACGAGTCACAGGCACAGATAATACTCGGAAATACTTATCATCTGAACAACAGGCCCGGCATGGAGATCATGAGGCTTGCAGGCGGACTTCATAAATTCATGAACTGGGACAGGAATATTCTTACCGACAGCGGAGGATTCCAGGTTTTCAGCCTTGCGAGCCTGACAAAAATAAAGGACGAAGGCGTTCATTTTCAGTCTCATCTGGACGGAACTAAGTATTTTTTCACGCCTGAAAGTGTTGTTGATATTCAAAGAGTGATAGGCTCGGATATAATGATGGTCCTTGACGAGTGCTCTCACTATCCTGTAGAGAAGATCCAGGCTGAAAAAGCCGTTAAAAGAACCACGCACTGGGCGAAAAGATCAATTGAGCATTTCAGGAACACTTCTCCTCTTTACGGTCATGATCAGACCGTTTTCGCAATTGCTCAGGGCTCGGTATTTAAAGACCTTCGCGAAAGAAGCTGCAATGAACTCGCGGAGCTTGATTTCCCCGGCTATGCGATCGGCGGAGTGTCAGTCGGTGAACCGCCCGAAATGATACCTGAGATAGCAGAAGTCTGTACCGATATGCTTCCTAAGAACAAACCGCGTTATCTTATGGGAGTCGGTACGCCTGCGGATATACTGAACTGCATTAGCGTCGGAGTGGATATGTTCGACTGCGTAATGCCCACCCGCAATGCGAGGAACGGTACGGTTTTCACTAAATACGGAAAGATCGTTCTTAAAGGAGCTAAAGTAAAAGATGACTTCACTCCCATTGATGAAACCTGCGGATGTTACACTTGCAGAAATTATACAAAAGCGTATGTCAGGCATCTTTTCAATGCGGGTGAAAAACTTGCTGGACAGCTTGCGACGATACATAATATTTATTTTTATATTTGGTTGACAAGAGAGTCAAGAAAAGCTATAATTAATGGTAGTTACAATAAATTCAGAAATTCTATTCTAGAAAACTACTAGAGCGGAGGTGTTTATGGATCCGAGGACAAAGAAAACAATTATCAGACATGCTGTAGTTTTTGTTTCAATAGTTATAGTATTATCAACATATATATGGTTTTTCAAAGAACCTATCTATATCTGGACATTCTTTACACTTTACACTTTATTAACGATAGTTCTCCATTACTACTATGTTTCAAAGCAGAAAGTAAGGCTGCAGGAGATGATAATGAAAGAAGAGGATATGCTGAAGCAGAAAGAGGAGTCAGCTTCAAAAACCCTTTATCTGAAAAGTCTGAGAAAAAAGAAGATACTGGAAGAGCAGACCAAAGCTGTTCATACTCTGATAGTAGCTCAAAACCATAAAATAAACACTCTTTTAAACGGAATAATCGGCTATAGTTCTATACTCTCCGGCAAACTTGAGAAATCGGATTTTGAAAATAAAGATGCGCTTGTTAAGGTCGTTTCGAAGATCAAGGAAAGCGGTGATTCGATAAACCGGATGATGAAAGAATTCGACGATCCGAACAGTCCTGCCTTTAAAGAAATATTTGAGACCAAAGAGTATCTTGATCTTGAAAAAGAATATCTCGACAAAGATCTGAGCTGATAAAACCTTAAACTTCTGTATATTCCCCGATTATTTTATTTTCGATCTCAGGCTGCAGTCCTGTTTTTAAAACATAATTTTCCGGTAAAGTTCCGAACCATTCCAGAGTGCCTTTAACGGTATTTTTAACCTCTCTGAAAACAAGCCCTTCAGCTATCGCTTTCGTGCAGTCAACCTGTTCAATTCCTTCCCATTCGCCTTTGGCTTCCATCATCGGCAGATCTGCGCTGTTGCCGCTTAATTTTTCTTCTAAAATATTATCGGGCAGTTTAATGAATTCGACTTTTTTATCGGCGAATGGAATACTGACATCTAAAAGTTCCTGAAATGTGAACCTGTTCTTTGGTCCGGCAGCATTAAATGTACCGGTTGTTTTATGCTCAAGCATCATGACCGTAAAATCAGCAAGATCCCTTACATCTATAAACTGGATCGGATAATTTGTATTCTGAGGAATTATAATCTTGCCGCCTTTTTTTATTCTTACCGGCCAGTAAGTGAACCTGTCAGAATAATCGTTCGGCCCCACGATCAATCCGGGTCTGATTATCAGGCTGTTGTGAGGAAAATATTTTTTCACTCTCTCTTCACAAAGGGCTTTCAGAGCTCCGTAGGTTTCGTTTGTCAGAGTTTCATCAGCCTCATCTTCCAGGCGCGCAAGCCCGGAATTTTCTGTTATCCCGGGTATTGAAAAATCCTTGTAAACCGAGATCGT
>CALMWI010000126.1 GCA_937873545.1 uncultured bacterium
ACTTTTTATACCGCCTTCTACGAAACGGGTGAAATACCGCCTTATGGAAGGATAGTCAGAGATATTTCAGGCAGGATCAAGAAAGTTGTTGAGGAAAAAGACGCATCGAAAAAGCAGAAGGCTATCAGGGAAGTTCTTACATCGCATTACTGTTTCAAAACTGAGAAACTTTTTAGTGCGCTAAAAAATATCAGCAACGAGAATTCCGGAAAAGAATATTATCTGACCGATGTAATAGGCATCCTTATCGAAGCGGGTGAAAAGGTCGAAACCATCACGGCTGAAGATCCCATTTTCCTCGCAGGCATAAACACTCAGGAAGAACTCGAACTCCGCACGATTGAGATGAACGAATATTTGAGAATACACAAATGAAAAACAGGATCAAAGTATCGGCACCCGGAAGGATATGCCTGTTCGGCGAACATCAGGATTATCTCGGACTGCCCGTGATCACTGCGGCAATTGATCTCAGGCTTGAACTTACGGCTGCGCTAAGATACGATAATTTTCTGAACATATCACTGCCTGATATCAGATCATTTGAGAAACTCGATTTTTCCAGAGGAAAAGAGTTTAAATATAAGAAACCGCGGGATTATTTCCGCAGCGGATACAATGTTCTCTTTAGAAAAGGATTGCGGATCGATCAGGGTTATGATCTGCAGATCCGAAGTTCGATACCGATAAACTCAGGCACATCGTCTTCATCAGCGCTGATAAATGTATGGATTAGATTTTTGAACGAAATAAGTTCGAACAGGATCACACTCGATGACAAGATGACCGCTCATTTATCTTATCTTGCGGAAGTCGAGGAATTCGGCGAACCCGGCGGAAAGATGGATCAGTATTCCACCGCACTCGGAAATATTTTATTTATTGATTTTAATAAAGGTACGAAAGTTACTGAATTTGACATTGACCCCGGATATTTCGTTCTCGGCGATTCAAAAGAGCCTAAGGATACGCTTCATATTTTAAGAAGCGTAAAAGATCAGGTGCTTTCCTCAGTTCATAAGATCAGAGAGCATGATCCTGAATTCAGCCTGTTTGATAACGACCTGAATTCAGCTGAAAAGTATAAAGAGATTCTGACCGCGAGGGAGTATGAGGTTTTATCAGCGGCGTTTATGAACAGAGAGTTCACATACAAAGCGCTTGATCAGCTTCAAAAAGGCATTCCCGACAGAAAGCTTTTCGGTCGTATGCTGACGGAACATCATACAGTGCTTGATGAAAAGCTCAGAATATCAACCCCGAAGATCAACAGAATGATAAAAGCCGCAATAAGTGCCGGAGCTTACGGCGGAAAGATCAACGGTTCAGGCGGAGGCGGATGCATGTTCGTTTATGCGCCTGATGAACCTGAAAAAGCTGCCGAAGCTATCGAAAAGGAAGGCGGTAAAGCCTATATTGTCAAAGTCAGCGACGGTCTAAGAACTAAAAGGTATTCAAGGAGAGTTTATGTCTAAAACATTTCTGGTGCTCGGTGCAGGATCGAGAGGATTCACCTACGGCGAATACGCGCTTGCGTTCCCCGACAAAGCTAAAGTTGTCGGAGTGGCTGAACCGAGGGATGAATACAGGAACAGATTCGTTCAGAAGCACAATATAAAACCTGAATTTACATTCAACAGCTGGACTGAAGCGGCTGAAAAAGATAAATTCGCAGATGCAGTGATAATATCTACGCAGGATTCGATGCATCTTGAACCTGCTCTCGCCTTTGCGAAAAAAGGATATCACATTCTGCTTGAGAAGCCTATGGCACCCGATCTTGAAAGCTGCGAAAAGATAGTCAAAGCCGTTAAAGACGCAGGCGTGATCTTCTCCGTCTGCCATGTGTTAAGATATACCGAATATACTCAAAAATTAAAATCAGTGCTCAATTCAGGCATCATCGGAGATATTGTGACCATCCAGCACCTTGAACCTGTGGGATGGTGGCATCAGGCGCATTCGTTCGTAAGAGGCAACTGGCGGAACGAAAAAGAATCTTCTTTCATGCTCCTCGCAAAATCATGCCATGACCTAGATTGGATAAGTTATGTCATGGGTAAAAAATGCGCTTCCATTTCATCATTCGGAAGCCTGCATCATTTTAAAAAGGAAAAACAGCCTGTAGGCGCCGCTGACAGATGCTTCGACTGCCCGGATAATATTGAGTCAGCCTGCCCGTATTCGGCTAAAAAGATCTATTACGGATTTTTCGATAAAGGCGTTAGAGGCTGGCCGATAGATGTCATCACTGCCGATATCAGCAGAGATGGTGTAACAAAAGCGATCAAAGACGGACCGTACGGCAGATGCGTTTACGCCTGCGACAACGATGTCGTTGACAATCAGACCGTCAACCTGCTGTTCGAAGACGGAAGCACCTGCGTATTCACCATGACCGCATTCAACAGGCCTGATCACAGAAAAACGAAGATCTTCGGCACAATGGGCGAAATATACGGCGACGGGGTATTCATCGAGCATTTTGATTTCATAACCCAGAAAACTGAGAAAATAGACACGAGAATTTCAGACAACAAGGTCATGCAGGGGCACGGAGGCGGCGACTTCGGCATAATGGATAATTTCGTGAACGCGATCATAGCCGGTGATCCCTCGCTCGTCATCTCAGGCGCGGATGAAACCATCGAAAGCCACAGAATGGTCTTCAAGGCCGAGCAGGCTAGAAGGAAGAATGTTGTTGTGGATATGTAAAACATGCGATAATTTAACTGGTATATTAAGTGGAAGAAAACACAAAAGCTAATGAACCTCTAATACCGAAAAAAATTATAAAGCTTTATATTCTGCATATTCCTATAATTGTGGAATTTATTTACTTGCTGCGATTTACTATAAGTTGCAATGGTCAGAAGGGAGCTGATACTACAGGTTTTATAATTTTTTTCATCGTAATGATACCAGCTATAATACTTTTCCTCTGTTTGACAACTTTAAAATTTATCACTGCATGGAAATCAGCCAGAATTATCGGTTTTGGAGTTTATCCAGCAGTTGAGCGTATTGGTTCAGGTACTGCTGTACCTATCGTTGGTGTAACTGTTGGTTTTGAGCCTGATTACTCAAACCTAAATACACCTAACTATCGTGCTGCTTCGACTCGTCGTGTAGCTCTTGTCGCTGATGCTTCGGATCTAATCCTAGCAGCTCCTCAAGATGCTGTTGGTGGTGTAGTTGCTGCTGCTTCTGT
>CALMWI010000127.1 GCA_937873545.1 uncultured bacterium
TTTGTGTGGTGGTGGAGTATTTTGCGCTAAAAAGATTTATGTAGGAACATTGGAAGGATGGTATGTTTGTACTGATCCCGTTTATAAAGGCTTTTGTTCTGTTCATAAAAAACTTAAACCCATCGAAAAAGAATTGCCGAAAGTACCACAAGGAATATTTTTAAAATCATCTGCATCTGATTTAACATTGGTTTTATCAAAGCCAATATCGACAGGATCTCAATTGAACGAATATGGATTCCCAAGTTATTATTACATATCTCTATTTTATCAGAATAATTTTAATCCTCATGCTCGTACATGGATTAAAACAGGATGTTTTTCAAAGCCTTGCGATACTCTTACTTACAAACCTATTTACGACAAGGCATCTCTTAAAGAAGGCTCTTGGTACTTCAAAGGTAATATCGAATGTGAAGAAAGCCGAAAATGGAAAAATAATTACATACTATACCTCAATGGCAAATTCTACTTCCCGAATTCCGAAGATGCGATAATCTGTCACGATGTCATCAGTGTAACCGATGTTTACGAAATAGTCGAGGTCGAAAAATGATCGAAATTAAATTCAAGATCGAAGCGACTGACAGAATAAATATAAGTCACGAAACGAATAAGAAACATCCGACAGAACTCGAAGCATCTCTGGCTAAGATGTTCATTGCGAATAATACGAAATTCTTTCATAAATTAGCAGAGACCTTAAACAAATTAACAATCGAGGAAGCGAATGAAACTAAGTGAAATGGCAGACGGAATATACTACGATATATCTGATGAAGATTATCAGAGTGACGATACACGAATCAGGGCAAGTCAATTAAAAACTTATTATGACGGATCTGATTATTTGCTTACAATCGAAAAGACATTTAAAGAAGCAGGATTAGGCAAAGCATTGCACTATTTCATGGAACATAAGCATCTGAATAATGTAGTTAATATGGAACTTGCTACCGGAGTTAAAGGATATGATACGAAAAAGAATCTTGCGTACATGGCTGAGAGACCGAATTCTATATGCTTAAATACCGAAGATTCTGAGAAAGTAAAAGAGTTAATTCGATTGCTGAATACTCGTACCGATACGGAAACGCAACGGATAAACGGATTTATCAATAATCCTGAAGCGAAACGAGAAGTCACAGTATTATTTACGATTGGTGATATTAAGTGTAAGATGCGTTTGGATTATCTGTTAATAAAAGACGGCAAGTATTCGATTAAAGATTATAAGACGACATCAACGAAAACAATGAGTGCATTCGAGCGTGATTATTATTCTATGGGTTATTTTATTCAGATGTACTTTTATGCGCTTGGATTACAGCTTGTGACGGGTTGCGGTTGTGAAGATATTGATCTTGAATTATTCGTATTTCAGACTTGCGAACCGTATGTATTCCATACTTATCAGATTCACGATGATTTAGAAAATTACGATAAGGTATTTAATCTGATAGTATCATTAGTGAATAGCGTGGACGCTATTGTAAATAAAGGTGTGTTCAACGGATTCATACCGAAAGGCGGAGTTAAACCGAAATTAAGTTTAAGTTCATGGCAGATGAAAGCCATTAACGAAAGACTGAAACAGATAGGAGTGTAAAATGAATATTCGTGTATTTAAAGAAATAGAAGTTCTTGGCAAACTGAGTGAATTCGCACGGAATTTATCTAAACAAAGTGATACGAAGGATGAATTTATTGAGTACGCTTCGGATATAGCTTCTGAAATAGTTGACCTATTCGAGCCTACTTATTTGACTCAAGAATTATTCAGGGTTTTAGACAACGAAATCCATATATTAGAATGCGGTAATGATATGGGTCAAGCAAATAGTCTTATAAATTATCTGAAAAGACTCAAAGAGAGATATAAATGTCAATAACAATACGACCTTATATTACGCAGTGGATTAAGGAAACTCAATTACGGATTGCGGAAGGAAAAGACCTAATTTTACTACAAGCCCCGACAGGATCAGGTAAGACTATCTATGCTGGAGAAATGATTAAGACTCTGAAAAATCTCAGGGTCTTATTCTTAGCTCCGAGACGAAAGCTCGTAACTCAGACACAGGATAAATTTTTTAAACTCGGTCTGACAGATTCGACACTGATTATGGGCGGAGAGACTTATAACGAGAAAGCGAAAATCGCAATCGGAACTATTGACAGTATCGTTTTAAAAGACTATGGTGAATTCGATTACATATTCATTGATGAAATACACAACGGCTATAACGGACAGCGAATGGAATTATTGCTCAGCAAGTATTCTGATGGTATCATAATCGGTCTGTCAGCTACTCCGATAGATCAGTTCGGTTATTTACTCGAAGGCTTTGATTGCGTAATTGACAGCGTAAGCATAAAGAAAATGCAGGAACAGAATTTCGCAGTCAGAGATATTTATGAAGTTCCGTTCACGCCGGATTTAAGTAAATGCAAGATAGACCCGACAAGTAACGAATTTAATATTGACGACATAAGTCAGGTTATGGATATGTCGGAAGTGACGAAATCAGCGTATGATAATTGGATTGAAAAAGCGAATGGCAGAAAGACAATGATATTCTGCACGAGCATAAAACACGCAGACCATGTTAAGGAATATTTCGTTAATCAGGGTCGTATGGCACAGATAGTTCACAGCAAGATGTCAGAGGATGATATTGCAAACAATTACCAAATATTCGCAGAAAGTGGCGATTGTTTGATAAATGTTGACATGGCTACTTTCGGATTTGATGACGAGGCTGTAAGCTGTATAATTCTGCTGAGACCGATTCATTCGCTTAGATTGTATTTACAGATAGTCGGACGAGGATTCAGAACATACCCGAATAAAGAAGATGTTTTAGTTTTAGATTTCGGCGGTAATTTTGAACGACACGGCGCGGCTTCGGACGAGCGGAAATATGAATTTAAACAGGTATTCGGTAAAGTAATTGATAAGCAGTTAAAACTTGACGATGTAGAACAGCGTAAAAAAATCGAATTTTTACCGATGCAGAAACGAATCGTTTTGAAGCGTGTCGGACGATTGCTTGACTTATACTGGGATAAGACATATCCGCTTGAAGATGACTTACTTGCCGATGTCAAGCGTGTGTTAAAAGCGTTAGGTTATTTCTTCATAAGACAGAACTCAGGATCAACGAATATGGCAGGACACGGACAGCCAGCAAGGTGGGTACACTTTACGGATAAAGCTGGATTGCCTGATATTTGTCTATACTTCCGCAACTCGTCCATCTATGCAGGAATTGAGCTGAAAAGTTTAAAAGGCAGTCTGAATCAGAATCAGCTTAAAACGCTTCCTGAAATGAAGTCGAAAGGTGTGCTTGTCTTCTTGACGAAAGATATTCGTGAGTTATGGGCGATACTTACACACTTAAATAACAATATCAAAGAGACAGACGAAGGTCTATTGATTAAAAAGAGTGTGTATAATTTGTGGGAAAGCCAGTACAAATTACAGAAACAGTTAAAATTAGTGGAATA
>CALMWI010000128.1 GCA_937873545.1 uncultured bacterium
AATTGTTCTTAGTATTTTTTTTGTATCATATCATTATCTGTAATTAATTTTTCTATACTTGCCTATATCTTCTGTCGTGACGGATGCATGAAATAATCTAGAAGATGTTTATTCACGGATACAAAATTTCCTATCTTGCTAAGTCTGATCCATAATTCATATTCTTCACGGGCAGGCAGGGAAACATCAAATAACCCGGCTTTAACCAAGGATGATTTTCTCACAAGTACAGTAGATGTGATACCTACTTTATTATTCAGTAGCATTTTTTCAAAAGTAACTTCGTCCAGCTTGGGGAAATTGAAATATTTCAAATCCGTTCCCGAATAAACGACCTGAAGACCGCAGGTACAAAGCACATTGTTTTCATTCAATTTTATCTTTTTGATCTGAAGCTCGATCTTATCTTTATACCAGATGTCATCATCATCAAGGAAGGCAACAAATTCGCCGTTAGAGTTTTCTATACCCTTATTTCGCGCGCCTGCTCCGCCGAGAGAGGTTTCATTTTTAATATACCGGATATTTCCTTTCTTGAATTCGATTACGACCAGTTCAGTATTGTCACAGGAATTATCGTCAACAACAATAATTTCAATCTGTTCGTATGTCTGATTTAAAGCGCTTGCTATTGCTTTCTTAAGAAGTTCGGGTCTTTTGTGGGTAGGTATAATAACGCTAACAAGATCTTTTATCACAGATTTTGTCCTTTATAGAATTCGTCGATCAGTAATTCCCATTGAGGAATGATTTTATCTGAAGCAAAATCGGAAGCTCTTTTTAAAGATAAGGCTTTATATTGTTCAGCTTCAGATTCGTTTTTGAGAAGTCTGATAATATTTTCAGCCATCGTTTTTTCTTCTGCTGTAAGAGGTTCGCCGGATGAATATTTTTTCCCGTCGCAGACAGATATAAGAATGCCGTTCGATTTTTCATTATTTTTCAGAATTTCTTCCGGTCCTGATAAACAATTTGTAGAAATAACAGGAATTCCGCAGGCCATAGCTTCGATCAGAACTATTCCGAAGCCTTCATAAACTGATGAAAGAACGAACAGGTCTGAATTCTTCACATACTTGTATGGATTATCACGGTTTCCGATCAGGTGAACACTATTCTTCAGGCTGAGTTCGCTAATAAGCTTTGTCAGATAAGGTCTGAGTTCGCCATCGCCGACGATAATAAGTTTTGAATCGGGTATTTCTGATGAAATCTGCTTAAACGCTCTTATAAGATGCCAGTGACCTTTTGCGTTCGACAGCCTTCCTACATTTATTACTGTTTTGCCCGTATTAAATAAACATTCAAGATCTTTTTCTACGTGTTCTTCTGACATTTCTTCGATACGTTTTTTATTAATGAAATTATATATCGTTTGAATTTTATTGTTCTGCACCTGATAATTTTTCTCCAGGTCGTTTTTTATTCCATCAGAGACAGCTATGATCTTGTCTGCTCTGTTAAAGTATCTGCCTATGAGATATTTATATACCTTTCCTTTTATCCCTTTATAATCTCTTGACGGAGTAGTATGAACTGTCATAATTATTTTGTCATTTTTCTTTGCGAACAGGCTTGTAATATTCGGATTATCTTTGAAGCTGATGCTGATGTCTATCTTCTTCTCCGATTTGATTTTTCTCAGCCTGTAATATCTTTTGATCTGAGTTATAATTTTCGCCGGCACTGAATCCGTTTTAGGAGTTTTTATATCTATTATTTCAATATCGGTTTCATACTCGATGATACTACCATCGTACAGAAAGATAAACTTATTGTATTTTGAATTATTAAGCTCATTTATTAAATTTAAGGCTGCAGACGACACTCCTCCTCTGTCGAGTGAAGGTAAAATAAAGGCAATGTTTATTTTTCTTCCGTTCATTATCTATGCCTTTTTTGAGTGTAATTTCTTAACGAGCACTGATTTATAAAATCTCAATTTGTTGGGCGTAAAAAATTTTATAAGAAGCATCAGCTTGTATTTTAAAGGAATGCTTCCTGAAATATTTTTATAGACCTGAACCGCTCTGACTCTCTGATAATTATCGATGCAGATATTTACCTTTTTATAACTGTATATTTCATCTTTACTGTAATTTCTGACATTAAAACTGATCCCTGAAGGATTCAGTCTGTATCTGAGAAGTATTTCATTTAGATAATAAAAACTCACTCCATTAGCTATGAATTTCTCCCATAATTCTTTATCTTCCTGACCGTATCCTTTTATTTCAGTATAATTGCCGGCTTTTGCGAAAATATCTTTTTTTGCCATTATAGTCGGATGAGGTATATAACTGTCGTATTTCATGTGATCAAGTATTTTCCGGATGTCGTTTGGCCTCCATGACTCGCAGAGATCATTACCCTCATTATCCATAAGCATAGTAGATGTAAAAACAAAATCAATTTCAGGATTATATTTAAATATCTTAACCTGTTTTTCAAACCTTTCAGGCAGACTTATGTCGTCTGAATCCATTCTTGCAATAAGATCGCCTTTTGCAATTCCAAGCATGCTGTTAAGATTTTTTGTCAGCTTCAGGTTCTCTTTATTCTCAACAAGCACGATCCGCTTGTCTTTAGAGGCATAATCCCTGAGCAGCTTCAAAGATTTATCCTTAGAACAATCTTCAGTTATGATGAATTCAAAATCACCGAAAGTCTGATTTAAAATACTCTCAACTGCCTCAGGCAGGTTCTTTTCATCATTATAAACGGACATTATTACGCTTATCAGAGGCATTCGGTCTTCCTTAATATCTGATTATACACTTCAAGATGAATCGCATCAAAACTAAAAAACCGGGATTAAATTTATTGTGCAGTTCTGATCTGAAATATTTCAAGATTATTCCGCTACCGAGTGATGTTGATTTTGTACAGCTTTTAAACCAGTGTTTTGATACCATGTAATCGAAATAATCAT
>CALMWI010000129.1 GCA_937873545.1 uncultured bacterium
GCCGGAATTATCTTCTTTTTCAGCCTGTTCTGATAGAAACTCCATTGATTCTGCAGTAAGAACCCTATCGTCGTTCGAATCTATCTCAAGATCTTTATACTTTTCGTTCTTTTTAAGCTCTGACACAACACTTTCGATCTCCTGGATTTTCTTGGATTTTTTAACATTCAGCTTCTCTACTTCAGCTATAAGGCTTTTGTATTTAACGAATTTATCTTCAGCGTCAGGTATCAAACTGTAAATGAAAAATATCAGCGATGTAAGCACTATCGTTGACACAATTACATAAATAACTATTATTTTTTTATCGATCTTTTTAACATATTCTCCGGATAAAGAATCTTCGGACGAGTCAAATACATAGCCGGATTCAGCTCCCTGCTGGACTTTCTCCATCATCTCTCTTTGTTCCTGATCGAGTATCCTGCTCCTGAATTTTCCGTATATGCTCTCGCCTTCAGAATTCTCTCTGTTGTTCAGAAGATCTCTTCTCGGGTTTTTATTTTTCTCTTCGTCACCCATAATCATACCAGCTTATTTAAATTTCCAAAGTGTAAATATTTTTCTCGATAATATAATGCCGAACTTTTTCATTTACAAGATATTTAATATTTAAATTATCTGCAACCATTTTTCTAATTGCTGTTGATGAAATATCCATTCTGGGACACTTTCTGCTGATCATTACTCTTAAATCCGCATGATCCGGATCTATAACAGCCTGTTCCGATCTTTCAGCTATAATTATTTCTGCATTTTCTAAAATATAAGATGAATTTTTCCATTTTTTAATTGTTTTATATGCATCATATCCGATTAAAAGGCTTAAAATATGATCGGGGTACAACGATTTGAAATGTTCCACAGTTTCACATGTATATACTGCTCTTTTATGCGATGCCTCGAAATCCGAAAGTTCAAATTCTTTATTCCCCGTAATTGAAAGTTTAATCATCTCAATTCTGTGACTGATGTCAGAAGTAGATGAATTTTCTTTGAAAGGTGTAACAAAATTGGGTATGAATATAATTTTATCAAGTTCAAATTCCTGTCTGATAATTGAAGCAATTATCAAATGCGCATTATGTATTGGATCGAATGATCCTCCGAACAATCCGATTCTGTTTTTCATTTTTCAGTTTTCATTATTTCCTGGAATTTGGAAAGATATGTTTTGTGGTTATATTCATCTTTTAGCAATAAATATGCCTTGGCAATATTTTCCAGGGATAATGCATAATAGGAAGTATCGTAATAATTGTCTATTATTTCATTAAAATAGACTTTGGCGGCTCTTGGCTGGTCGAGCTTAAGATAAAGAACTCCTGCTTCAAATGTTTTTCTTGCGAGTTTTTCTCTAAGCTCTTTTATATTACTGTTCGCTTTCTCTGAGAATTTTCCCTGCGGAAAAAGATCCAGATACAGCTGATATTTTGATATTGCATTATAAGTTTCCTTCTGATCCAGGGTATATCGGGGAGACAGTTCTCTGTAACATTCGGCTGAGTTAAAATATGCGTCTTCTATCAATTGGGATTCAGGAAAATTATCTGATATCCTGTTAAATTCATAAGAAGCTGAAAAGTACTCACCCAGTTCATAATGGGCCCTTCCAATTAGAAATTGTGCGGAATCAATTCCATTTTCACCGCCGTAGTTTAGAATTATAGAATTCAGATCGTTAAGAGCTTCCCTGTAATTCTCTTCATTGAATTTAGCCTTAGCGATCTTAAAGCTCTTTTCGAACCCTATATCTCTTATATTAAGTTCTTTTGTGCATGAAGATATAAATATTATTGAAATCGATAAGTATAATACAATTCTGCCGGTCATTATCTTCTGCCTCTTCTATTTATTGTCGGAGCAGCTTCTACATCTTCAAAAATATCCTCATCTACAGAGGAATCTTCTCCGTAATCGTCTTCTTCTTCGCTGTAATCATCGTCTGCTTTTTCTGTTTTCTTAACCGTTTCTTCTTTTTTAGGTTCCTCTTTCTTCGCTACTACTGTCTCTTTTGCTTCCGCTTTCTTTGATTTAAGTTCACTTATTGATTTGAGATAAGCTAATTTCTCGTCATTAAGCTTTGCGATTTTGTTTCTGAGTTCGGCAATAGTTTTGTTTTCAGTTTCGTTCGCCGAACTAAGGCTGGCGATCTGACCTTCAAAATTTACCAGCCTCTGTTTATTTTCAGCAATGCCGGATTCTTTTGACCTGATCTGAGACTGTTTGTCTTTTTGAAGTGTGAGAAGTTTATCGCTTTTCAGTTTGTCTATCGTACCTGCAATTTCTTTCTTTGTTTCAGTGTATCCCAGAAGTTGAGTTTCATATGTACTCAGATTATTCCGGTCTGTTTGAAGCGACTGCGACAGCTTGGTTATATCTGCATCTACTGCGGTTTTTTTCTGTTTAAGTTCATTTAGCTGTGTTTGGAATAAAGCAAGTTTGTCCTTATCCTGTGACGATTTTGCCTGCTGGATCTTCAGATCGCTTATTATTCCTGTAATTTCCGCTTTCTCAATCTCGCCTGAAATTTTCTTTGATTCAAGTTGCGCGAGAACATTTTTTTCGGTCAGAGCCGTGTTCTCTAGTTTTAATATTTCATTCTGGAGAGACAATTTATCGCTTTCAAGCTTAGTCAGCTGCATTTTTATACCTGAAATCTTCTGCCCGCTTTCAAGGGAAGCGGTCTGTTCAGATTTGATCTGATTGATCTTTTCAAGATACGAGTTCTTCACATCGAGAAGATCAGTTGATTTTTTTTCCATATCCTTTAAAGTGATTTCAAGATTCTCTTTCTTCGCTGTTTCATCCGATATCTGTTTATCCAGCTTTGTAATGTCTAAGTTGAGTTTTGTTTTCTGGTTCTCAAGATCTGCTATCTTCTGGGTGTTAGAGGCTTTCTTTGTTTCTTCCGGTTTTTTAGTATCTGCAGGTTTCTCTTTGGGGGTTACTTTTGTTTCAACTATCTCTTCATCGCTGTCAGAGGATTCTTCATATACTTCTTCGTCTTCTGAATATTCTTCCTCTACGATAGAATCATCTGATGCACCCGAATCAATTTCGGCTTTAACAGCCAGTTTATCCTGCTTCTCTCCTCCGCTCAACTTTATACTGACAGAAGAAACGTTTACGGACGGTACCGGACTGTTCTTTACGAAAACCACAGACACATAGTATAGATCTGTCCCGTTTAATATCGGGTATTGAGTATCAAAATCCTGATTGAACTGAATTTTCTGCGCATATTTTTTATCTGAGTTTTTCCATAGATTTATATCAACCAGATAAATAGTTTCGTATGGATCCCATTTTGAAAGCATTATATTATTCTCGTTTATGAAAGATATCGAATTGTCTTTCGCGACAACATCCTCAAGCAGAATATCGGTTTTCGGATTTGTCTGAATGAATACATCTGTCTTAGTGGCTGAACTGGTTATTTTTGCAAAATGCAAATTAACCTGGTTGACCTTATCATCAATAAATTTTTGAGGGGTTCTAAGTAGGCTGAGTGCTTTAAAATAAAAAATCTGATTCCCGGTACTGCTCCACCTGAAAGGATACTCATAGTACCCGTCCATATTGTCCACAGTCACGACTTCAGATGTAGCGGAATTATATACATTAATAGAATACTCTGCGTAATAATCTTCGCCTTTCTTAGGCTGGTTTTTCTTTGAAATGTAGGCTACAAGATTTTTATCTGAAGGCGAACATAGCGGTTTTACCTGATCGAATCTTTTATCCAGTACGGTCTTAAACTCAACATCTTTGAACTTGAAATCCCTGTATTGAAAAATATCTTTTATCAATGTAATGTTATAGCTTTTGTTGTACTTCGCCTTTTTATCCCGGAGCTGAACTCTTCTTGAGAAATAAATATTGTCTCCTGTCATGTCAAAACATGGATCAATGCAATAGGATTTTTCTTCCTTTGAATTTTCATTAAGCCTGATCCTGTACCCGTTGACAGCGAAATTATTTATCAGCTCAGGAACAACAACCCTGCAGATGAAAAGCTGATCTCTGTTACTTAAACCGTTTCCGTAAAATACGAACCAGTTCTTATACGGGTGCCACTGAACTCCCCTGTCTTTCGGATAATATTTCTTTTTCCCTTTAGTCTCGGCCGTATAACTTGAAGATTCAACCTGGAAAATGTTCTTTGTCTTAACATTCAATAAATACAGTTTTACCGACGGGTCTTTGTCATTTGTAACCTCAAAACTCATCAGATCTGTATTAAAGGGCGCTGCCTGAAGATTACTAATATAACCTTCGATCTTTAGGTTCTGACCGTTTATGACTTCCTGAACATCGTTCACTGTGATTTCAGATGCTGTTAAAATAGAAGCAGCAGTCAGAATTATGATCACTATTTTTTTTGATATTTGCCGTATTTTTAACATTTCTTGATTTCCGTAATTATTACTTGATCTCAATATACACTTTTTTTCTTAATTCTTCAATCCATTTTTTCAGCTCAGTTTTTCTTTTCCTCTCAAGAGTAAGATTTTTCAAATAACTGAAGTCAGAATCTAGATCAATCTTGTGCGCATTTTTCTTGTCGTTGATCTTATAAATATAATATCCGTCTTTTTCTTTTATCGGTTCGGTTAACGATCCCACTTCGGCATTCGAAAATATTTCAATATATTTTTTATCAAGCTGTTCTATCTCAACTGTGCCCATATTTCCGTCAGAATATTTCGTTTTTTCATCGCTGCTGTATTTTTTAACGGCTTCCTCAAAAGCCATTTTTTTATTTATGACCGAATCTCTGAGTGAGTATGTAAATTTCATAGCTGTCGAATCGTTGTCTATCGAACTAGACGGGGTTATAAGGATGTGTGAAGTATTTATTTTTTCCCCGGTTTTTTCAATTAATTTAACAAGATGATACCCGAACGATGTCTTTACCGGCTCCGATATCTCACCTGGTTCAAGGTTGAATGCGGTCCTTTCGTATTCTGAAACTAGATCTCCCCGTTTAGTAAATCCCAGGCTTCCACCCTTTTTTCTGGTCGCCTCATCCTGTGAATAAAGTTCTGCAGCCGCTTCGAAACTGATCTCGCCTGATATGATTTTTGATTTTATATCTTTGAGAATGTCAACGCTTTTGGTTTTTTGCAGAGCATCTTTTGAAAAGTTAATTACCAGCTGGCTTAAAGATACAGTTGCTTTGGCTGGAGGTATAGAATCTTTGAATATGTTGAAAAATTCCTTAACTTCATTCCGGCTTACTGATATTTTCTGGACATATTTATTTTTAATACGTTCAATGAAGAGATTCTTTCTAATATCGGATCGATACTGTTTCTTAAGATCGCTCACGGTCGTATTGTACATTTCCTCAAACTTGGCTTCGCTTCCGACCTGCTCGATTATTGCGCCTATCCTGTTATCAAGCATTCGCTGAACTTCTTCATCAGAAACTTTAATTGTTGAGTCCCTTAGTGCAATATCGTACATGACCATATTTGATATAAGTTCATCGAGTACTTTTGATCTTAATTCATTTTCGTCAAAATTAGCTTTGGAAGTATATCTCTGGTGATCAACATACTGATCAACTTCGCTTTTAAGTATCACTTCGTCGCCGACTACTGCGAGAATTCTGTCCGCTATTTCCGCGCTTGAGGATACAACAGCTATTAGAATTAAAAATAAATCTATTTTTCTGAAGATCACTTTTTCCCCTCTTTATAATTCGAAATTACATCGACTTTATATTTTTTAAACAGCTCTTTTTTATAATTTTCGAGGAAATTTTTCTTTTTGTCTTCTATAAGATTTTTTTTGATTATCTCTTCTACATACTCAAATTTGTATAGCATAGATTCTTGAACCTTGGTTACCTTGATTATAGAGATCGCTTTTTCCTGAATTATAAGATCAGAAATATCGCCTTCATTCATCTTCGCGGCAGTTTTTCCGATAAGAGCATGATCCGATTCAAAAATAAATCCCAGTTCTCCGTCTTTTGTATGCGGTCTCGGATAAAATTTGGCATACTTTTCGAAATCTTCTCCGCTGATTATCTTCTGTCTTATATTTTCGAGCTCTATCGCGACCTTTATCTTGTCGTTATCTTCTTTTTCGTCACTGTTGTCATAAAATTTAAAAATCTCAAAAACCCACATTTTTCTTTTACTTTTTAGTTCCTCATCGTCTTTATGCGCAATATAATAGTCTATCATTTCGTCTTTTGTGGGAATAAATTTGCCATCGCTCGAAATTATCTCTTTGTATTTACCTGCGATAAAGTACTTCAGCTGATCTTTTGTTTGTGCTACGACTGACTTATTTTTTAGTAAGCCTTTAGCTTCAGCTTTCTTTTTAAGCAGCGAATTGAGTATTTTCCCTTCCGACATAGCTTTAAGAACCTTGACATCCGAAAGATTTTGTAAATGGTAAGGCTTAACCTGACGGATCTGATCGTAGAGATGCCTCAACTGAACAGTTTGATCTCCACATTTTATCAGCTCTTTATTGATACCTATTTTCTTGACAGATTCGGAAAACTCTTCGCTATCTTTAGCTTTGATCGCGGCAACTTCATTAAACAGATCCTCAGAATAAACTAAATCATTCTCTCTTTTGAGTTTGTCAAGATAATCCGAAACATATTTTTTTATTTCCTGATCTTTTTGTTTTCTCATATCTGAAATAACTTTTTTTCTGCCTTCTACGCTTTTGAAATCAGGATATTTGCTTTTATTTTCTTTATAATAAGCCGTTATTTGTTTGTCAGTCAGAAATTTTTCTTCGATCAGAATGTCTTTAAGGTGCTCAACAGCATTTTTTGAAACAAGTTCATTATAATTCTTCTTGTACTCTTCTGAGTTTATAACCTCAGGAATGTTCCCTTCGGTTTGGAGCAGAAGATTAAAAACGTATTCATCGATTATATCTTGCCTTTCTGATATAGAAAGCTTCTTTCTTTCCTTTACAGAAGAAGGATAGCCGAAAACATCATACTCTGTAATTGTATCCCCTCTTGCTACAATCAAGGGAATATTGTCAGGAAAAGGCGTTAGAAGTTCTACTTCCTGAGCTTGCACAAGAGTTATGATAAAAAAAAACGTCACTAATACAAATCTAAAAAGAACTCTCATTATTTTTTATCATCCTTTACATTTTGGAATGTGTCTTCAAGCAGGCTATAATTAATTCTTACGCCATATTCATTGAATGTCCCGTTTTCCCATTCTTTTAGCGAAGTCGCGAATTTTTTTCCTTTGATGGAATTGGAAATACTGGCCTTAACCTTAATAAACTCTTTATAAGTTCCGTCATCGTTTTTGAAAACCTCCATGTTATCGTCGTAATACTTCTTTAGTTCTTCTTCAGAAGGCTCCGGGATATTGGATTTTACATACTTCTGGATTATTTTATCCTTGTAAGTTCCGTACATGGCTGTTTTTGCGGCATCGATGAATTTCTGCTTTTTAGTGTATCCGAGCTCGTTAACTCTTCTTTCGAGAAGGTTATTTCTTATCTTT
>CALMWI010000130.1 GCA_937873545.1 uncultured bacterium
GGGGGTCGAACCCGCGACCCTCAGCTTGGGAAGCTGATGCTCTACCACTGAGCTATTCCCGCTTTAATCACCTATGAAAAAAAAGGAGATCGCTCTCCTTTTCACTCGTGCTGAAGACCGGACTTGAACCGGTACAGTACCAGGTACCGAGGGATTTTAAGTCCCTTGTGTCTACCAATTCCACCACTCCAGCAGCCACGCGAACATAAGAGGCGACGACCAGATTTGAACTGGTGCATAGAAGTTTTGCAGACTTCTGCCTTACCGCTTGGCTACGTCGCCAAAAAAAAGAGCGAGAGACGGGGGTTGAACCCGCGACCCCGACCTTGGCAAGGTCGTGCTCTACCACTGAGCTACTCTCGCTTAGGTCGGGTAATATAATGACTCAAAAAATCATTTGCAAGAAAAATATTGAGGTTTTTTACTGATCTGAAATTATTATTTTATCCGGTTTTTTTGTTGCTTTTTATACATATTTTTTATTAGTTTACACAGATAAGGAAGAAGAAGCTATGGAACTTATAAATCAAAGATATCAGACGATACAGATACTCGGTCAGGGAGGATTCGGAAGCGTTTATAAAGTCGCCGACCAGTTCGAATACGGCAAGATACTTGCGCTAAAAAAAATAAAGTCAGATGTAATATCGACTAAAGCGATAAATGTATTCAAGCACGAATTCAAATTTCTGATCTCACTCGTTCATCCCAATCTTGTAAAAGTCCATGATTTTGATATTGACAAGGAGACCAACGAGCTTTTCTTTACAATGGAATACATTCAGGGGAACTCGTTGTTCAAATCCTTAAAAGAGAGTTTTTCTTGGGAGAAGGTGGAGAATAATCTGATCCAGGCGGCAAGAGCGCTTTCTTATATTCACACAAAAGAAGTTATTCACTACGACATAAAACCGGACAACATTTTTATAGACGATTACGGAAAGCTGAAAATAATGGACTTCGGCTTTGCAGGATCAAAAAATACGACTGAGGTCAGGGGAACAATGCAGTTCATCGCTCCCGAGCTGATACAGAAAAAAAATGTTACCCACAAAATAGATTTTTTCTCTCTGGGCGTAACTTTCTATTTCAGCATAACGGGAAAGCTTCCTTTCAAAGGAAAAGACAAACAGGAAGTGATCGCCAATTCAATTAAAGGAAGTTATATTCCGCTAAATGAGATAAGAAAGGATATACCTAAAAAGCTGGTGAAAGTCATTTCGAAAATGATGCAGCCTGATCCTGAAAACCGTTATGACAACGCAGACCAGATAATACTTGATCTCGTTGAAGACCCGCAGAAAAAAAGTTCTGTTCAGTATCTGTTTACCGGACTGGGTATAAGATCCTATATTTCTTCCGGAAAACTGATCGGCAGAAAAAAAGAGCTCGGTTTTCTGATGGATATTTCGAACAAGGTCTTTAAAGAAAAAATATTTTATGACAACAAACCTATTTTTCTTATCGGCAGGTGCGGTAACGGAAAATCATCGATATTAAGAGAGTACAAGTACCTGATACAGCTGAACGAGAATATAGACTATTTTACAGCGAATTTCATCAGAGGTGACGAAACCACGTATCAGGCTTTCGAGATCATAATTCTTGAGATGTTCAGGGTTTATAAGCTTAATCCCGAAGACTACCCCAAACTTCTTTTTCTGTTCACAGGCGACGATCAGCTGGAAAGTTATGACGAAACTGCAGGATCAAAGCTGAGAAGAATTGAGGAGATAGAATCAATGGCGGAATTCATCTGCGATATCTCCAGAAAATTTAAATTCGTTCTTGAGCTGAAGGATTTTGACAATTCCAATTCGCCTTCAATAAATCTTCTCGACAAGCTGGCGGCCGAAATGAGAAGAAGCCCTGAAAAACAGATGGCTTTCATGATAGTCACAACTGTCCAGACAGAAAATCTGAAATCGTATCATAAGATCACACTTAAAAGGCTTAGAGAAAACATTCACAAGCTTGAAATAAACCCGCTGGCGCTAAGCGAAACAAAGGAGTATGTTACTCAGCTTCTGATGGAACATTTTGTGCAGGAAGAGATTATCAGTTTTATTCACAGATATACAGGAGGTGTGCCGTACCATATTAATGAACTGTTAATTTATCTTTTTAACGCCAATTATCTTAACAGGACAGGAATGAAATGGTCGATCAATCCGTCATTCATAGCGGATCTGACAATAGGACTAAGAGAGATCACATTCAGTAATTTCAAAAGGTTTTCGATAATTGAGCAGGCCATAATAAAAGAACTCACGCTTCTCGGGAGACCGACCGCCTTCGATATGATGGATGTTATTGCGAAAGTTACAATGGTCAACAAGCAGATAATAATAAAATTTCTTCAGAAACTGACCGACAGCGAGATAGTCGAAAAAATCAAGTATTATGACGGTTACCGATATTATCTTGGTAAAAAACTTTTTCACGATTCAATAATCAAGGATTTTCAAAAAGACGAATATCCCAGGTGGAACGAACTGACAGCAACTTTGATCGAAAATAAATACGGAGTTACCGGGAACAATATCTATGCGCTGGCTGATTACTATTACCGCTGTTCTGACCGGAAAGAAAAAGCTATAAAGATGTTGGAAGCGGCTATCGAAAAATCCCGGGAAGAGAACAATCTGGAATTTGCCGTAACGAATCTGAGAAGGCTTCATACTATCGAGAAAGATCCTGAAAAAAAGACTAACATTTTTATAAATATTATTCAAAGCCAGACTGTCCTGGGAAACTATGACTCGGTACTTGATCAGCTTGTCAAATTTGAAAACGAAGATCACGAACTTTCAGAAATTAATATGCTGAAAATTCAGCTTGTTAAATTCGATTGCTCATCAAAAGCAGGCAGATATGACCATCTTGACAAAGCGAGAGAGTGGCTGTTCAATTTTAAATTAAAAAGATATTTCCCGAAAGAGATCAAGGCGTCGTATCTGGTCTGGCTCGGGGATTTTTATAAAAATGACGGAAAATACAGTAAAGCTCTCAGCTACTTCAAAAAGGCTATGGCAATACATAAAAAGGGTAAAAGAGAACTCCTAAAGGCGCGAACTTTATTGAAGATATGCAAGATAAAAGTGCTTTTGTCAAACCTGAAGAATGTTTACAGCGACATGCTCGATGCACTTGAAGTATTTAACAGGTATAACGAGACAGACGATATTCTTGAAACTTTTTTTTCACTGGGAGACATTTGTAACAGGCTGAACGACAGGGCAAGCTCGCTTGAATACTACAACAGGTGTAACGAACTTGCAAAAGACCAGAATAATATCAGCTACGAAGTAAAGTCGTCCCACAGAATAGCCGAGTTCGATATAGAAAAAGTTGACTTATTAAATGCCATCAGGTCTATCAACTGCGGAGTAGAAAAGCCTGAGGATGTGAACATTGCAGAGCTTACAGGTGATATTTATTATTACAGAGCCGTGCTGTTTTACCAGACAGGCAAGCTTGAGGACGCGTTTTTCTGTATAAATAAATCTAAAGGGATACGAATTCTGCTTAAAAGAAATGTAAAACTTACGGAGTGTTATTTTCTTGAATGCAGGATACTTATCAGGCAATATAAGGCTGATGCAGCTCAAAAGATATTGGATATAGCAAAGAATTATTATACAAAGGAAAATAAAAGTTTTGTTATCGAGTATTTTATGGTAGAAGCTCTTATTGGAATTCAGCAGAATAAATTTAAAAAAGCTCTGAAATCCCTTCAAAAAATAGATAAAACAGTGGATCAGGCTGCTTCTCTTCAGAAAAGAATTATGTTCAGAGTTATCAAGGCCGTTGTTTACGATAAGCTCAATGACTACAAACTTACCCTGGAAACGATCGGGCAGGCCTACGCTATGTACGTTCAGAATGATACTATCTTGAACGAAAACAAGCTTCTGAGTCTAAAACTTATGATATTCTACGATAAAGTAAGATGTTATGCCGGCGACCAGAGCAACGGTATCAAAGATATGTCGAATATTATTCAGTTCCTCGGGAACCATGAGCTTTCATTCTACAAAGCTCAAGTAAATTACAATCTCGGAAAAGTATATATGGACATGGGCGAGAATTACAGATCCGTTTCATGTTTCAAAACCGCTAAAAAAGAATTTGAAAAAATGTCAGACGACTATCCGGAGCTCAGACTGGCTAACAGGACTATTGAAGAGGAAGAAATGAAACAGGACAACAGGATCGATAATGTTCAGAGAGCGTAAAACAAACTCTGAAGATCCGGCGGAGAGAATTATAGCCGGATACTTAATTAAAGATTATCTGTCTTGGAATATGATCGATAATTCTGTTGTTTTATTCCGAATAACATGTCTGATAACTTTAATTGTAATTCTCGAGCTTACAAACAATTTCGGTAGAGATATTAGGACCGTTCTTTATTTTTTTACTATTCTGGCAGTGATGTATTATGCTGTATCGATAGTCTTGAAGGCGGTAATCAAATTCAGGATTTACCGTAAAAACGGGAGGATAATCTTATCGAAGATCGATTCCGAGTATCCTGATATGAAAATTCTGATGCTTTACGATCTGAATTCAACGAAGGACGGATCTGAAATAGCGCAATCAGCCGCAGAAGAACTCTCAGCAGTATTCTTAAAAATGAAGGGAAAGCCGGATTTTTTTTTAAGCAAACCGGCAAAGAACGCATACAAAAAAATTCTGATCTCAGCTGCGATGATATTTTTTATATTCACCAACAGCTATACTTATTCTGCAGCGGGAAGGATTGTGAACTACCGAGTTGATTTCAGGTCGCCGGCCTCGCATTCGTTAAAATTGCTTAACCCGGAATTAACAGCAGCGGAAAGGGACTCAGTTGATCTTGTCTGTGTTTTACGAGGCAAAAACCCGGGAATAATTACTCTCAAAAAAAGATCCGTCGGCGAAGATACTTTCGTATCAAGGGAAATAGCACAGACGCGGGACAGCATATACATAGCCAGATCCGCAGAGTCTTCGGATTTTTATTATTTCTTTGAATCGGCTGAAACCGTATCGGATACCGGGTGCGTTACAATTCTTAAACGCCCGGATGTTTCTTCCCTATCCGTGACCGTTGAACCGCCGCGGTACACAAAGATACCTTCTAAAGAATATAACGAGATAATATCAAAAATAACAGCTTACAAAGGCTCGCGCGTAACTATTGTTTTGACACCTACAGCAGAATTGGATTCGGCACTGATCAGGTTCACTGACGGTAATAAAAAATACTTCAGACGGCTTGATACAAGAATGTATTCGGCTGAGCTTAAGATCATAAATGATTATGAATTCTCATTTGATCTTTACAGCCGGTCGGGGGATGTGATCCTTCAGAATAAAAACCCCGTAGTTCACAGGATAGAAATGATAAAAGACGAGTATCCGGTCGTAAATCTTATCTATCCGGAAGACGGTCAGATGATAGACGAGTCGCTGCAGGTTCCGGTGTTCGCAACCGCAACAGACGATTTTGAACTTAGCCGTGCAAGAATATTTTACCGTAAAATGTCTTTTAATGAATTTTCAGGGAAAATGAGCAGAACGGATTTTATTGATGAACAGATAGAACTTCTAAAGGACAGGGAAGGCATTTCGATTATAAACACATATTTTTCCTGCGCTTCCCTAAGCCTGCTCCCGGAAGATAAAGTTGAACTGTTCGTCAGAGTGTATGATAACGATGCGGTATCAGGTCCTAAATTCACTGATTCCAAGATCAGAACCGTTATGCTTCCCTCAATTGAGCAGCTGATATCAGGAACCGAAGAAAATTACCGTAATCAGGACAGGATACTCAAAGAAGAACTGGACAAGAATTCCGCTGTTCTCGAGAAGCTGTCGGATATATCAGAAAAATTGAAAAAAAATCAAAAACCCGACTGGGAGGACGACAAGAAGTTCAGGCAGATCGCCGAGGATCAGGAACGGATGAACAAAAGCCTCGAAGAGCTTCAGAAAGATATTCATAAAAATATAGCGATGCTGGAGGAAAATTCGATAATAAGCGAAGAAACGATGAATAAATATATGAAACTCCAGAAACTTGTTGACGAATTGTTCACAGTGGAAATGAAAGAAAAACTCAGACAGCTTAATGAACTTCCTGAACTTGGAGAGTTCGATAAAAAGAAATACTCGGAACTTCTTAATGAGTTCGAAAACCAGCAGAAGCAGTTCAGCGAGGGTATTGAAAAATCTATCGAAATGCTGGAGCAGATAAAAAATGAATATATGATCGACAGGCTGATAAGGCAGATCGACGATATGATCACAAGGCAGAATGACATAAATACAGCTATAAAAGAAAAAAATTATGACGTCAACGAGCAGGTTTCAAAAGAAAAAAAAATAGAAAGCTCTTTCGGTTTTTTTGAAAAAGAACTGGAAAAACTAAGCGCAGACTCGAAGGAAAAAGGTTTCGCCGATGTGATGAAAGATGTTAAAGAAAAGGATCTCGGAAAAGATTTTTCAGGCATGAAAGACATGATCGGCGATAATAAGCAGGATGACGCAGGAAGAAAAGGCGGCGAGATATCTTCAAAGCTTCTTGATACTAAATCAAAACTCGCCGGTCTTAAAAAGAAGATGCTTGACGAACAGAAAGATGATCTGAAAAGAGAACTTGATGAAGTTATTTCAGATCTGCTTTTAGTGTCTTCGGAAATAGAAAAACTTAAAAACTTCTCAAAAGATATAACCGCAGCTCTTCTCATTCCGCGGAAATACAGAAAAAGTTTGCACGGACAGAATCTCTGTTCAATGAAGTCAGCGATAAGATATTTGCAATATCGAAAAGAACCTTTTTCGTCGAAAAATCCGCTGTATCCCAGATAGGAAGGATATCTGAACTTTTCGGACAGATCTCGGTCGTTATGAATAACCGGTATTTTTCATCGTCTTATGAAAAAAATTCTTATCTCATGGGCGGTGTCAACAAGCTTGCGGTTATGTTGAGGGACGCAAAAGATGAAATTGACAGATCTTCGTCTCCGTCCGGCCTGGAAGAAATGCTTAAGAAAATGGAAGAGCTGGCAAAACAGCAGGCTGATCTTAACTCCAGAACATCCTCGATGAAGGGCAATTCAAGCCAGATGAGCATGTCCCAGATGCAGCAGATGATGAACAGGCTGGCAATGGAACAGGCTCAGCTTTACGACGCACTGATGAAAATGCAGAGCGGAATGAAACAGCCTGGTAAAGAAGGCAGTCCGGCAGAAGACGGATCACCTTCCGGCGGTATGCCGGGACCTGCGCAAGGACAGGGAATTGGCGGAAAAGACGGTCAGCCAGGAAATTCAGGTGCGCCTAAAGGCGGCTCACAAGGCGGACCGGAACAGATGAGTAATTCAGGTCTGGGTAAAAAACTTGGCAGTGCCGGTGATTCGATGAAAGAGGTCGAGAAGCAGCTGAAAGACAGAAAATTGGATGAATCTCTGACAGCAAACCAGAATCAGGCTTTAAATAAACTTCTAGACGCGATTGAGTCGGTTAAAAGAGAGAAATACGAAAATAAAAGAGAAAGCGCTTCCGGAAACAAACAGGCTGTTAATCCAGGTAAACACGAACTTAAAAATGATACTGATCTGAAGGAGATGTTGATAAGGTCGCTGAGGGACGGTTATACGAATAAGTATAAAATTAAGATAAAGAGCTATTTCAGAGAGCTGGAAAATTAAAGGGGGGCTTGTTATGAAGAAAATCATAGGGTTGAGCATTATAGCTGCTGCCGTATCTTTCTTAATTTCATGTTCGGGTAACAAAAACGACATTACGGTCGTCTCGATCAACTCGCTTAACGGCAATATTTTCCCAATGCAGAAAGACAGTATCAAGACCGGGGGATTCAGCTTGATATCTTCGAAGATACACGAAGCGAAAGGCAAAAGTATTAACAGGAAAACGGATATAATAGGCAACTCGAACTTTATTTACGGAACATCCGAAGCATATTTTACAGGCGGAAAAGCGGTTATTGAGCTTATGAACGAGCTTGATTTTTCCTGCCTGATAATCGGGCACAGAGAGTTTTATTTCGGATTTGAAGAGCTCGAAAAACTTTCCGCGATAGCAAAATTCCCTTTCGTTTCAGCAAATCTGAAATACAGGGATTCATCTGCAATAGGTTTTATCAAGCCTTATGTTGTACTGAAAGACGGCATCTCGGCTGTGATCGGAATAAGTACAGGCAAAGTGATAAAGGCGAACCTTGAGAAAGACATAAGCAGAATAATGGTGACCGACCCTGTTTCAGCAGTCGAAAACTGTATTGAAGAACTGAAATCTAAAGGGATAAAAAACATTATAGTTGCCGGAGACTTTGACTGCGATATGAATACATCATCAAATCTGACTAGGGAAGAGATACAAAAACTGTTCGCGGTCACAGGAGTTGATCTATTCCTGACAACTACTGAAGAAAAAAAATCATGCATTCTTTCTAAACAGAAACCCGTGCAGCACAGCGGAATAAACGGGGCGGAACTGGTATCGTTCGATATTGCAGACGGAATTATAACTAATCTGTACAGGCATAAAGTAAATTCAGAAACAGCTGTGCCGGATCCTGATCTCACAGCTAAAATGGCTGAAATAGACCAGATGATCAGGACCATAACCGGAAAAGTACTGGGAAATTCCCTGGATGATATCGGACACGCAACGGGAGATAAATTCACTTCCGAAACCCCCCTCGGAGATCTCATAAGCGACATTATGAGGGAATACACCAAGACCGATATTTTCATAATGAACAGCGGGAAAGTAAGGAAAGGATTTTCAAAAGGCCCTATAACCATTGGCGATCTGTACGGAGTGCTTCCCTACGAAGGTAACCTTGTAACAGTAGAGATGACAGGAAGCCAGATACTGACGATACTGGAGAGTTCATGCGCAATAAAAATGAGCAAAAGCTTTCTACAGGTATCGGGCATCGCATTCAGTTACGACTCGTCAAAACCGCCGATGTCAAGAATTATACCTAAGACAGTGAAGATAAACGGAAAAAATCTCGAAGTAGGCAGGATTTATTCAGTTTCTATGACAGATTATATATATCAGGGAGGAGACTCTTATACGGAATTTGCAGATATGAAAATAAAACTGATCAAAACGCACCAGAAGCAGATGCGTGAAATATTAAAGGATTACATTATGACGGCCGTAACCATAAAAGCCCACGAGAACAACAGGATAACTGACATTTCAAAACTTTAGACAAGGACTATCCGGTATGTTCGGTTTTATAAAGAAAAGACTGCTATTTAAGCTTATACTGCTATTTGTACTTATAGTGTTTACTCCTATATGCGTAGTGACATATTTCGTTTATGATCTCGTAATCGAAAACTATAACGAGACTGTGGCAACTTCGCTAAAATCGGGTGAAAACTATGTTACAACAATTTTTGACCGTAATCTGGATCTGATCTCGGCCAACAGAATAAAGATCAGGGATGATTTTGAGTACCGTTCAAAACTGAGATCAGTAATAAATGGCGAAGTCGAGATAAGAGAATTTTACACTTATCTCAAAATGAATTACGGTTTCGATTTTGTCAGTATTTCGCAAAACGGTACAGTACCGGATATGTTCTATTCTGAAACAGTAAAAAAGACTGACGGCCTTGATTTGGGAAATGAAAGCAAACAGCCTGAAATAAATTACACTGAGAATAATTTTATAGCGCTAGTGACGATCAGCGAAATGATCAGCGGGAGTTCTGTTTTTGTTACAGTTGGGAAAATTATAGACGGCAATAATTTCATCGAGTTCAGCAAAATACTGAATTTTGATTTCACATTATTTGAAAAACACGAAGGAAAGATGCTTAACAGATTTTCAACGATCTTTGATGAATACGGTTTTATTCTGGCTCCCGGAAGCATAATGCTGGACCGTCCCGGAGAGCAGGACAGGCTGGTAATTGAAGGAAAGATATCAAGCAGGAACAGAAAGATACTGGTATTCAAACTTGATAATTTCAAAAATAACTATTCTGGAGCAGTAAGTATAGTAGAGAATCAGGAATACATACGCACTGCGAAAAAGCATTTTACGATACTTATACTTACTTTTGCGGGGTTGACCCTTGTGCTGGGATTGTTCATCAGAAACAAAATTGTGAATCCTATTTCAGAACTTCTGGAAGGGATCGGGAATGTATCTCAGCAGATCGACAGCGGACAACCCATAGAAGCCCTGCCGATCGCGGGAAAAGATGAGATCGGAAGGCTTGCTGACGAATACAACAAAATGTCTTCAAGCCTCGGTAGAAGTTTTGCGAGAATAAAATATCTCCAGAATTACCTTCTAAACATATTTGAATCAATGCCCTCTGCAATGATAGCGGTAGATAACAGCGGAAAAATAACCCAGTGGAACAGATCTGCCGAAAAGTATAAGGATCCTGATTCTGTATTGAAGAAGGGAGAAGAGATATGGAAAGCGATATCCAAGCTAGGAGTTTATAAGGATGAGCTTCTCAGAGTGATAAATGAAAGAGGTCATATCGAGATGTACCGCGAGCCATTTAGAAACGGGGAGAAAGTAAATCTTAATATTCACCTTTTTCCTCTTATAGCGAACGGCGTCAAAGGCTCTGTGATCAGAATAGATGACATTACTGAGCTGAAAAAAAAGGAAGAGCAGCTTAGGCAGGCGCAGAAAATGGAAACAATCGGAACTCTGGCCGGCGGGATCGCCCATGATTTTAATAATATCTTAAGCGGTATAGTCGGAGTGGTATCGATATTGAAGTACAAAATCGACAAGAATCTTGAAATAACTAAAGAACAGCTGACGGACTATCTTGATATTATGGAGCAGTCAGGAAGGAGAGCGGGCGATATAGTTCAAAGACTGCTTACGCTGTCGAGAAAACAGAATACAACAATGGAAAAGGTCGATGTTTCTGAGGTTCTGATACATATTGTAAAAATATGCTCGAATACATTCGATAAATCGATCAGGATCGAAGGGATCAATCTTGATACCGGATCTTCAATCTATGCGGACTTTACTCAGCTTGAACAAGTCATCCTGAATCTTGCAATAAACGCCAGCCACGCAATGACGATAATGAGACCGGCGGATCAGCAGCCTGGAGGAGTACTGACCATTGAAGTATCGGATTATGTTTCAGATTCTGAGCTGGCGGGATATATCTCTCAGGACAATGTAAACGAATATTTAAGAATATCGGTCAAAGACACAGGTGTAGGGATGGACAGGGTGATAATAAGCCAGATATTCGAACCTTTTTTCTCGACAAAAGATAAAAGTATGGGTACCGGTCTGGGCCTGACAATAGTCTATAATATAATTCAGCAGTTCGGCGGGTTCATTGATGTGGATTCGACTCCAGGCAAAGGCACTGAGTTTAAAATATATCTACCGAAGTATAAAAAAGAAACTGCAAAAGATCACAGAAGGGATCTAGTACAGGTCAGAAAAGGTTCCGGTACGATACTTGTGGTGGATGATGAACCGGTGCTTCGCGAACTGGCCAGATCCATGCTGATGCAGGCGGGGTATGAAGTGATTCTGGCCGATGACGGTGATACCGGGATAAAAGCATATAAAGAAAGACCGTCTGAAATAGATCTTGTCCTGCTCGATATGATGATGCCCAACAAAAACGGCAGGGAGACTTTCGATGAATTAAAAAAAATAAATAAAGACGTGAAAGTTATTATGACATCCGGGTTTACCAAAGACAAAAGGGTCGATGACGTCTTAAAAGCGGGAGTTTCTGATTTTATTCAGAAACCTTATACGATATTTGCTCTGTCAGAAAAAGTACATAAGGTGTTGTTCGATGAAAATAACGACAAATAAAAGAAGTCTGCCGGACTGGATAAAGGTGGATTTTAAACATAATTACGAAGTGATGGAACTTAAAAAAGAACTCCGCAAAAATAAGCTGCATACCGTATGCGAAGAAGCAAAATGTCCAAATTTGTCGGAATGCTTCGGTAAAAAAAAGACCGCAACATTCATAATAATGGGTGATAAATGTTCAAGAAACTGCAGATTCTGCAGCGTTAACCATCAGACGCCCGAATCCCTGGATCATGATGAGCCGTTAAAAGTGGCGGAAATGGTAAGGGATCTGAAACTTGTTCACGCGGTAATTACCTCAGTTACCCGTGATGACCTTGCCGACGGCGGATCCGGACATTTTGCGAGTGTTATAAGGGAGATAAGAAAGCTCACTCAGGCCACAGTAGAGGTGCTTACCCCTGATTTTAAGGGAATTGAGGCGGACAGGATAAGAGTATCTGATGAAAAACCTGATATTTTCAACCACAATATAGAAACTGTAAAAGAACTGTACTCAAAGATCAGACCCGAAGCGGACTACGACAGATCCCTGAATTTTCTAAAGGGTATCAAAAAGGATAATAAAGCAATACTTTCAAAATCCGGCATAATGGTAGGTCTGGGAGAAACGGATGACCAGCTGAAGCGGCTTCTTCACGATCTTTCGGAAGCAGGCATAGATATTTTTACATGCGGTCAGTATCTGAGACCTTCTAAAAACAATATTCAGGTTGAAAAGTTTTTAACACCGGAATGGTTTGACAGATTCAGAGAGCTGGCAAGATCGTTCGGAATAAAATATGTTTACGCGTCTCCTTTTACGCGGAGTTCATACAATGCGGCGGAAATAATATCAGCTATAAGAAAGGTTTAAATGTACGGAGAGAAAGCAAATATTCCGGAATGGTTCAGGAACGGGGATAATAAAGTATCGCTGTATTCTTCTGCAAGGATAGTCAGAAACTTCAGGACGATTAATTTCTCTTCAGCCGGAGATCACAACAGTTTCAGGCAGGTTGAAAAAACAACGGATAATGTACTCGGCGATCTCATCAAAAACGGTACAGTAATTAAATATGATATAGCCGCGATGGACCAGTCCGAGATAATCAGACTCCAGAAATTCAGAATACTTCCTGCCCGCAGAAATGATGTTCTGACAAAAATGAGACTGTACCTTCACCGCGGTCTGGATGCCTACCTTCTTATAAATTATTCGGACCATCTTACTTTTTTTTCTCATTACGGAGGAAACGAGATACGAAAATCCTTTAATAACTGTACGGCACTGGCGGATCTTTTCCGAGATTCTGACCTTTCAATTGACGAGTATGGAAATTATCACACTGCCTCTCTTGATTATTTCGGTACAGGTCTAAAATGTTTTTCGGTACTTACAATTCCCGCAATAAGGCTTTTCGGTGATGTTGTAGGGCTGATATCTTCATTGAAAACCAACAGGATAGCGTCAAAATCATTTTTTTCACTTGACGGTTTTGATATGACGATTATTTCCAACATTGATTCGGTTTCTAAAAAACCGGATGAGATAGTATCGGATTTCGAAAAGTTACTCGGCGAGATAGAGAAGATATCAGACGGACTCACTAGAGAAAATAATGGAAAATCAGATGAATTAAAGCTGAGATGTTCGAGAATAATTAATTATGATTTCTTGACATTTAGTAATTTTATGGAGATATATTATATACTGTCGTTCATAAGACTGACCGGACAGTGCATTTTATCAGTTGCCGAACTAAACGAACAGGTCGGAGTTATGATATTTGATTCTCCGAGAGCATCCATAACCGGCGGATTGAAAAAGTCGGTAACTGGCGGAATGATTGAAAAATTAAGTAAAATTTTAAATAAGGAAGAATTGCCATGATGTCTATTATAACCCTAATACTGATGTTGTTTCTCGGGTTTAACGGTAAGAACCGCGGTGTAGTGAATTATAAATTCCCGATTGAGAAACTTGCGCTGACACTCGGATTAATGCCTAATCTGGGAATGTTCTTAAAGGGTAAGCTGATGCCTTTTATGCCTGAAACTCTTTCGACCGTTCTTGGAGTGATCCTCGGGCTCGGAATAGTTTTCTTTTTTCTTACTTATATTTTGGGAAAAATTACTAAGATCCCTGAATATGAATATACCGGTGCCGACCGTACGCTTGGTTTTTTTGTCGGAATGCTCAAGGGATTCTGCCTTATGATGCTTGTGGTTATGCTATATGGCGTAGCACACATTGATACCGTCAGCCCGGAAGGTCTGACAAAACAGATGAAGAACAATTTCGTTAACGGGAGAGTCAACGAATCTATAGATTATTACAGGTCGTCAGTGTATTCGGTGTATGTAAAAATGAGTGGAGCAAGCGTGGAAGATTTGTATGTTTCGAAGGATGCACTCCTCGCAGAAGAAAAAGTGGTAGGATATGTACCGTGGACCGAAGGATATGTTTATGTGCCTCCAAAACCGGAACCGGAAGAACCCGAGGACGACAAAAAGAAAGGTAACGACCTGCCGGATATAAACAGTTTTAAATAAAAAATAAGGAGTAAAGTATGCCCGAAATAATAGATGTATTCGGAAGAGAAGTTCTTGATTCCCGCGGAAATCCTACCATTGAGGTTGAGGTATTTCTTCAGGACGGATCAAAAGGGAAAGCCATAGTTCCTTCCGGTGCGTCAACAGGGGAACATGAAGCCTGCGAATTAAGGGACGGGGACAAAAAACGCTATATGGGTAAAGGCGTGCTTAACGCTGTCAAAAATGTTAACGAGGTTATAGCTCCGGAAATAATCGGATATTATGCTACCGAGCAGGCTGTGATCGACAAGATGATGATAGAGCTTGACGGGACACAGAACAAGATTAAGCTTGGTGCGAACGCCATCCTAGGAGTTTCCATGGCGGTCGCAAGAGCCGCTGCGGAATCCAGAGGACTTCCGCTGTTCCAGTATCTTGGAGGAGTTAACGCAAAAAGGATACCTGTCCCCATGATGAACATTATGAACGGAGGGTCTCACGCCGACAACAATGTCGATCTGCAGGAGTTCATGATAATGCCTTACGGAGCCGAGTCCTTCAGAGAGTCATTGAGAATGGGTGCAGAAATTTTTCATACACTGAAAGGCATCCTCAAGAAAAAAGGTATGAGCACCGCAGTCGGAGATGAGGGCGGTTTCGCTCCGAATCTCAGGTCAAACGAGGAAGCTCTTGAGTGCATCATGGAAGCTATAGAGGCAGCCGGATATAAACCCGGCGAACAGATACTTATAGCTCTTGACCCTGCCGCAAGCGAATTCTATGACGCAAAGACAAAAAAATATAATCTGGAATCAGAAAAGAAAAAACTGACATCTCTCCAGATGGCTGACTATTATGTAAAGCTCGCTAAAAAATACCCGATCTTCTCAATAGAGGATGGAATGGCCGAAGACGACTGGGAGGGATGGAAAATTATAACTGACAAGCTCGGCAAGGATATTCAGATAGTCGGCGATGATCTTTTCGTTACAAACATAAGCAGGCTTAAGATGGGGTTTGACAAGAAAGTCGCCAATTCCATCCTTATAAAACTTAATCAGATCGGAACCGTGACCGAGACGCTTGAATGCATAGAAACGGCGTTTAAAGGAGGATATACCGCTGTTATTTCTCACAGATCAGGAGAGACCGAAGATGCTTTCATAGCAGACCTTGCCGTTGCTACTAATGCAGGTCAGATCAAAACCGGATCATTGTGCAGAACTGACAGGATAGCCAAGTATAATCAGCTTTTAAGGATCGAGGAAGAACTCGGTGAAGCCTCTGTTTTCGGGCTTGATCTGAGAAACAGGAGAATTACCAGGGTAAAAAGCTGAAACGGAATATTTTTGGGAATTTGATGAGGAAAAGGAACTTTTTTTTATTTATACAGGCTTGTGCTGCAGCCATGCTGCTTTGCTCATGTGTGCTCAGTTCAGGAGTAAAAAAACCTGAGACAGTTATTGCGCCCGTAACTGAATCCGCAGTAGAAAAAGTCGCTCCGGAAGAAATAAATCTGCACTCCGAAGAACTTTTGATCAGCGAAGATACGGGCGACAGCAGGATCGTCGAGATATTCAAAGACGAGATACAGGACAACTGCGAGAGAAAATTTCTGGACATAATTGTTTTTTACCAGAATGCCGAACTTGCAAAATCCAAGCTTCTTTTCGATAATCTTCTAGAATCGCTCGAATACCTTTACGGAGACATCAAAGTTTCTGACAAGGTAATGCTTGAAAATTTCTGGAAGGAATTCAGCGATCAGGGTGTAAAGGAATCGAGCCCCAACCTGTTCGATATCTACGAATCTTTGTACTTCGATGAAGAACTTTTCGCAAAAGAAAAAGATCCGAACGAACTTGTTATCGAGCAGAAAGGAGAAGTATATCAGGTTAAACAGAATAACGCCAATTTTGCTTATGCCGAAGGAAAAACAAGGGAAATATTTGATCAAGCCGGAAAAAAAGTTACTGACGAGTTTATCAGATCCGTTTATGACAACTATGTTAATTATTTAAGCGACAGAATAGGCATAAAAGAAACATACATCAGGTCTCAGAAATATATAAAATTCATAAAAAAGAAACTTAATGAGAACAGGCTGAATGAGATATATTCTTATATTCCGGCTGTAACGACCTCATTTTATGAGGGTGCGAAGAACGGAAGCGTGTGGAGACTTGAGAACACGAAGCAGTACAGAAGCATCAGGAGCGATATGGGAGCCTCGACAGCTGAAGTTATAAAAAGAATAAAAGCGCTCGGTAAAAAAGGCAATGAGTTCAACATCATTTCCACGATTCTTGAAGAGGGCAGATACGGAATTGAGCCGTCCGAGCTGAGGAAAGATATCTTTACGGACAACTTCTCAAGTTTTATTGCAGCGGTAATCATTTTAAGTAATCCTGATGATCATGAACTTAACGGAATACAGGCTGACGAGGGCGGAGAAAAAGATTATCTCGCCTCATACGAGACTTATATAAAAGATCCGGCAAAATTTACTTCATCAAAGTCTGGAGCAAAAGAAAAGCCGCAGAAATCAGCGCCTTCACAAAGTTTTATACGAATAAACTACAAGGTAAAGAAAGGCGATAATCTTCAGAAGATCGCCGATCTTTTCAATGTGGGCGTAGCAGATATTAAAGAATGGAATCCTAAAGACACAAAGAAAAAATATATTACGCCGGGGGTAGTACTGCTTATTAAAGGGTATAAGTATCAGTATTATACGGCAAGATCAGGCGATTCGCTGGGAAAAATAGCTAATAAGTTCGGCATGAAAGAATTTGACCTAAAGAAGATTAATGACCTGAATAAGAACACAATTATAAAGGGCAGGAAATATATAGTTAAGAAAAATTAGGATATTATTTTGCTTAATAAAAAAGAAGGTAACAGATCGGGTCTGATCGTACTTATAGACCCCGATAAGATCAAAGCTGAAGATGTTATGTCTAAAGTTGGCATATATCAGGATCAGGGTGCGGACGCTTTCTTTTTCGGAAGCAGTCAGCCTGTTAAGAATGATATTCATGCGATCGCAAAAGAGATAAAAGCATGCGCGAAAATCCCATTGATCCTGTTCCCCGGTTCATCCGAACAGGTCACTCCCTTTGCCGACGGTATTCTTTTTATAACGCTCATCAGCGGCAGAAATCCCGATTATCTTATTGAACATCATGTTAAAGCTGCTCCATTTGTTAAAAAAATGGGGCTGAAAGTGCTTCCGACAGCTTATCTTCTTATCGAATGCGGATACAGGACATCTGTCGAGCGCGTAAGCAAGACCCAGCCTCTGCCGTCATCAAACATACCCAATATAGCTGCTCATGCTCTGGCGGGCGAGATGATCGGAATGAGATATGTTTATCTCGAAGCCGGAAGCGGAGCGAAGAATCCGGTTTCACCCGAGATCATCAAAGCCGTGAAAGCTGAAATATCTGTTCCATTGATCGTAGGCGGCGGTATCAGGACGCCTGAATATGCGAAAGAGCTTGTTGAAGCCGGTGCCGATTTTATCGTCGTAGGCAATGTACTAGAAAAGTCCGACGACAAAGACATTGTCAA
>CALMWI010000131.1 GCA_937873545.1 uncultured bacterium
ACAGAGGTGATGCTGATTACGCATCAATGGGATGGGAAGTGCTTGACGGCAAATATTCGTATCAGGAAGAGTACAGAAAGCTTGTTTTCCTGAATGTTCCTGAATGCTGCGTGATCAGGATTTATACACTCGCAGGTGATCTTGTAAAAGTTATCGCTCACAACGGCAATTCTGACTGGAATACACCTTACTGGTACGGATCGAACGGGGCATACTGGAATCTGATCAGCGATAATAATCAGGCAGTCGCATCGGGAGTATATCTGTTCAGCGTACAGGATGCTGATAAAGAGAAAGACGACTTTGTCGGGAAGTTCGTGATTATAAAGTAGGTAGAAAATATATTATGATTTCAAGACCAAATATATTCTGTTTTCTTATTATAACCGCATATTTATATAGCCAGAGCTTTTTACTCGACCCGAGAAATTCGAAAATAAAAGATTATTACAAAGATTCTTATGAAGAAAACAGTTCAAAAGGATTTAACACATATCTGATAAAAACAAGGACTCATAGAGTCGGAGCCATAAAAATGTTTACGACAAACTTTGGAGCGATTCAAAATGTGAATCCCTTTATTAATCCATGGACAGGTGATTATATTTATAAAGATGAATGTACAGGAAAAGATGCTTCAGAATTGGAAATGCCATCCGGTTCCGGCATGACATATCTTGGAGGTTCTTCTTTATGGTTAGGTGGTTACCTTGAATCAAAGAATGAACTGATAGAAGGAAATCCGGCAATTTTATTTCAGGGACCTTATGTATCCACTGGGAATTCTTTTTGGATTTATCCTATACCTGAGCTTTTACCGACAGAATTTGAAAATGATCCTGAAGGCTGGACTCTCGGGAACATTTATGAATCTTCAAATATCCAGGGTAGGCTGAACTGCATGTTCGAACAAGTTTATGATCCCAAAGCAACTGCCTACGAGCAGTTTGCAACAATGTTTACCGATAAATGCACTTCTCAACACGCATGGGACTACTGGGATGAAGTATTGCACACTCCTCTGGGTGTAGAAATAAAACAGACAAGCTACGCATGGCCTTATGAGTATGCCAGAAAATTTATAATAATTGACTATACATTTTTTAACAGAAATAAAGAAAGAAAAAATATATATAACTTTTTTATTGGATACGCAGTAGTTAATTCGATATATAAAAAAGATGATACTTCAATTCACAGCGGTCAATACGATGATATCTGTGGTTTTATAGATAAATGGGAAGGATATATTGATCCCGCTACAGGTGAAAGAAAAACAGTTGATCTGAATATGGTATGGGTTGCGGATAATGATGGCAGAGGGTATTTTACGATTAACGGATATCAAATAACCGGTGAACCCGGTGCGGGAAGTAATCTTGACGGAGCAACAGGAGTGTTTAGTATTAGAGTTTTAAGAAATCCTAATCCTAATCTCAGATATTCTTTTAACAACTGGTCGGGATATGATAATGATGGCTGGGCTCCGAAATGGAAAGTAGGACTCCATGATGACTGGCAATATGATCTAACACCTGAACAACGCGGATACGATGACGACAACAATGAGAATGTAATTCTTCCATGGGGTGACGGCGTACCTTTATTTGGAGGAAGAACAAATGCATATCCTTTAGGTGATAAAGGCAGATATATGTTAATGTCTAACGACGAGTTCGATCATAATCAGACTGCTATGAGAGAAGTGTATCTCGGCATGGATACTCAGATAGACGGTACACCCATTCCTCAAGCGGACAAATGGCAGCCTTGGATAGTCAGCGGAACAGTACCTGACGGAGAATACTCCAACGGCAGTATCGGCCAGCTTAACGACATCGCAAATGGAAATGAGTCAGCTTTTTTACTCGGTTTCGGACCTTTGGGATATGAAAGCTATGTGAATGTAGCTGCCGACAGAGATTTTGACGGTGTTCCCGATGATGTGATACAAGGTAAAAAAGTATGGAAATTTGCTTACGGAGACTCTCTCAAGCTTACATTGGCAATTATGGTGAGTGACGATTTTCACACAAGGCTGGAACAGGATCCGAATTACGCGGATTCAACTGTTGTTGATCTTGCGGACGGTCTTGATGTGTCTCTTTACGATCAGGGCTGGTATGACGCTTTTAACAATGTTGTATGGGCAGAAAGAGTATATGACACACCAATGTACGACACGCCTGTTAAAAGATGGGGGGAAACAAAAAAAGACGGCTGGTTCGGGGAAGATGTGGGTGCTGACGGAATATACGGGGATTTTGCCGGCGATGCATACTGCTGGTGGCTTGATTCGCCATATATAGGGCCTGATACAGGCGAAAACGACCATGAGCTTACAGATTTTAATTCAGTCATTACAGACTATTACGGAAATACAGCCGGAACGGAAGATATGCTTCTTCCGTTCGGCAGGCAGCATGTTGAAGGTGATTACGGGATAAGCGGAAACCTGACTGACGGTGAAGGCTACGGCTATATGGTGAAATACGATAAACAGAACGGCATATATCCTCAGGGATCATGGGTAAGATACGGTTTTGACAACGGCAGAATAGACGCCGGTGACGGTGTTCCTGACTTTACTTCTCCTCCTGCTCCGCCGCCGCCGAAGATAACCGTAACTGAAACGGATCATGATATAAACATAGAATGGTGCAGTCACGAGTTTTATATAAAAGACGACGGCAGCGTAGGAGTTATCGGTCCCGAATTCGCATTTGACCCATATACAAGGCTGCACGATTTTGAAGGATACAACATAGAACTGTCTCCGGACAGGCAGTTAGGGAATTTCACGACAATATTCAGCGTTGATCTTGTAGATTACGCGTATCAGAATGTCGCAGATCCGAAAGATTATTTCGATAATCCCGTGCCTGCCGATACTGTGCTGGCACATCCGGAAGATTATCCCGCGATAATGACAGCGGGAGCTAAGATGTACAAATTCGTACCTTTCGGCGACAACAGAGATCTGACACAGGGTCACGAGGCCGGCGAAGAGGCAACATTTACCTGCACAGTCGCGCCTGCAATATATTCCGAGTTCGGTAATGTCAGGAATTATAAGTTCACTCTTCATAACCAGACTCTTGCGCAGTATAAATTCGTAGCGGTTACCGCATCGGACTTCGGAGCGCCGAAAATGGGAGTTCCTGCGATAAAGTCCAGCCCTGAATCAAATGCGACCGCCACAGTTACGGCCACTCTAACAACTACAGATGAAGTTATAGTGGTACCAAATCCATACAGAGGTGATGCTGATTACGCATCAATGGGATGGGAAGTGCTTGACGGCAAATACACATATCAGGAAGAGTACCGGAAGCTCGTCTTTTTAAATATACCCGACAGATGCATGATCAGGATATATACTCTTGCAGGCGATCTTGTCAAGGTCATTGCGCATAACGGCAATTCTGAATGGAATACGCCTTACTGGTACGGAAAGAACGGTGCATACTGGAACCTGATCAGCGACAATAATCAGGCAGTTGTATCCGGGATATATTTGTTCAATGTACAGGATGCTGATAATAAAAAAGATGATTTTGTCGGGAAGTTTGTGATTATTAAATAAAATTTATAGCGGAAACATCATAAAACCGCAACCTTGGAATCAAAAAAATCGTTCGGGAATATTTTGTAAATAACGGATATATCGTTATTAACATAAACATCAAAAAAGATTTGCAATTCGATTAAATAAAGTTTATATTCGATACTCTATTTTTATAGAAAAAAGTTGATTAAAATAAACGGAGAGAAACAAATGAAAAGAACATTTCAGCCGTCAATAACGAAAAAGAAAAACAAGCACGGTTTCAGAGAAAGAATGTCAACCAAGAACGGAAGAAAAGTTCTTGCGAGAAGAAGACAGGTCGGAAGAAAAAGACTGACTGTAAGCGACGAGATCAGAAGGTAAGTGAGATTTTGGTGAAAGAGAATTCTTTAGAAAAGAATCTCATCCTAAAAAAAAGAATTGAAATCTCGGACACTCTGAAAAGAGGAAAGAGATTCGATTCGGGAACGATAAGAATAATCCTTTTACCGAACCCGGAGCTCAAAAAGCTTAAAGTGGCTTTTTTGGTAAGTAAAAGACTGGGCAGAGAATCTGTTCTTCGAAATAAAGTCAAGAGATGGTTCAGGGAGATATTCAGAACGAACAAGCAGTATTTCCCTGATCAGGTTCAGATAATAATTACTTCGCCAAGACCGTACACCGAACTTGATTACACCTCACTAAAAAATGATTTTTTGGAGGTTGTCGGGAGTGAAAAATTCACTAATTTCGTTAATCAGAATCTATCAAAAACTGATATCCCCGCTAAAAACGAGTAGATGCCCGTTCGTGCCCTCATGTTCTGAGTATTCGGTCGAAGCTCTGAGCAGGTACGGCGTTATCAAGGGAACAATACTCGGGTCTTGGAGAATTCTACGATGTAATCCTTTTAACAGAGCATATCTGGATCCCCCGCATAACTGGGCTCAAAAGTTCCATTTTGAGAAAAAAAACAAAAACATAATACTACCGGAAAATAATGGATAAAAATACAATATTAGCATTCGTTCTGATCGCGATAATTATAATCATTTACCCTTTCTTTATGCCTAAGCAGAAGCCTGTCGTTCAGAATGAGCAGCAGGTAGAGAGAGTGCAGGATGTTTCAAAAGATATTTCGCAAGATCAGGTAAATGTTTCTGATTCAGTTTCTAATCAGCCGCTGATCGAGCCTGCCCTTACAGCAGACACAACGCCTGACAGCCTTAAAATATTTCTACCTGAAGAAAAAGAGATCAGAATTGAGACCGATCTTTATTCTGCCGTTATTTCCACAAAGAACGGAGCAGTGAAAAGCTGGAAAGCAAAGCATTATAAAAGCAGGGAAGACACCTCCAAGGTGATCGAGCTGATAAATGAAAATACGAATAATCTGAACACGGAAATATATCTTAAGAACGGCTCTGTATTAAAAGATGTGACCTATGAAGCCGATAAAGAAAATATAGTGCTTTCAGGTTCAGAAGATACGGAAGAACTGACTTTGACCTGCAAAGACGGACTTGGAAAAATTTTATATACCAAGAGATTAAAATTCTATGGAGACAAATATTCCTTCGATCTTTCAATTGATACCGCACCGATCTTTTCTGAACTAGCTGAAGCGAATGCTATAAAGATTTCATGGCCGGACGGTGTAAAATATTCTGAAGTGTCTGACGGCGGAAAAAATCTGAACAGGGAAGATTATTACAGAGCTACATATTATAAATCCGGCGAAAATTTTGTTGAATACGACAATAATGATGATAAAGAGAAAGTGACAGGAAGCATTGAATGGGGCGCGACACGGTCAAAATATTTTGAAGTATTCTTTGCGGCTAAAGATGAAAAGCTGACTTCTTTCGAAAATTATCCGGCTTATGCCGACGCTCAAGCGCAGTTCACTTCTATGGGATTCTCTGTGGGTTTTGACAAGGGTAGGACTCCTGTAAAAGACCTGCTTGTATATTTCGGCCCGCTGGATTATGAGACTTACAAATCATACGGAAGAGGATTCGAGCTTACCATGAACTGGGGATGGAATATTGTTAAGCCCTTCTCTCTGGGTATCTACTGGACACTTAAGTTCCTTCATAAGTACATAGATAATTACGGGCTTGTGATAATCATACTTTCACTACTTGTAAATACTCTCGTTTTGCCTTTTACGATAAAGAGTTACAAAAGCCAGGCTGAAATGAAAAGGATCCAGCCTGAACTTAAAATAATCAAGGAAAAATACAAATCCGACATGCAGAAACAGCAGGCTGCTACCATGGAGCTTTACAAAAAGCACAAAGTAAATCCTTTCGGAATGTGCCTGCCTACACTGCTTCCGATGCCTATACTTTACGGAATGTTCATAGTCTTCGGCGCAACCATCGAATTCAGAAGTGCGGAATTCGTATGGTGGATAAACGATCTT
>CALMWI010000132.1 GCA_937873545.1 uncultured bacterium
TTTTTGTCGCTGAAAATATCATTAAGGCTAAAAATGGAAAATAAAAAGCTGAAAATACTGGGTTTGAGTCTTTTTGGAAGAAAAGGAGCTTCAAGCAGATACAGACTGTATCAGTATATTCCATTCCTTGAGACAAAAGGTATTGAAATTACTGCGTATCCACTTATTGATGACGATTCTTATGATGTTTTTATGGGTATAAAAAAAATCAATCCGATCTTAAGACCGTTTGTAAGGTTATTTCTTGCAGCATCGGCTATGACAAAAAGATTTTTTCACATACTTAAAGCAGGTTCTTACGATGCTGTTTATATTCAGAAAGATGTTCTCCCGTCATTTTATCTTTTTATACTCATTAAGCTCAACAAAAACATAATTTTCGATCTTGATGACGCTCTGTATGAGAATCATGCGACAATAAAACCTTCTATTTTCAGCCTGGATAATCTTTTTTTTAAATTCCGTAAGAACAACCTCGACAGAACATTAAGGCTAACCAAGGCCGTAACGGTCACAACTCCTTATCTTGCTGAATATGTCAGAAAATTTAATCCGCAGGTTCATATAATAACTGGTCCTATTGACTGCTCGGTTTACAAACCTTCGGCTAAGACCGCTTCTAATAAAATAGTCATCGGATGGATAGGGTCGCCTGTCACTGCGAAATATATTCAGGATATATTGCCTGTTTTCAAAGAACTTCTGACAAAACATGCTAATATTGAGTTCCATATTATAGGTGCAAAGCCTTTTGAATCCGAAATTCTTAGTATTAAATTTTTCGACTGGTCTAAAGAAAAAGAAATTGAACTTTTATCTGATTTCGATATCGGAGTGATGCCTTTAACAGATGACAAATGGTCAAGAGGAAAAGGCGGTTTAAAGATACTTCAGTATTTTGCTCTGGGAATTCCTGTTGTATGTTCGCCCGTCGGAATCAATAACGAGCTAGTCGAAGAGGGAAAGAATGGATTTTTTGCCGTAAGCGAAAAAGACTGGATCGAAAAACTGAGCAGACTGGTAGAGAATAGTCAATTACGAACAAAAATGGGTATCTTCGGAAGAAAATTAGTTGAACAAAAGTTTGATTTAAAAAAATCCGTTGATTATATTGATAGTATTATTAGAAGTACCGCCGAATAAATTTTGGAGTATCTGTAATGACTAAAGAACTTACCGTGATCATCCCGGCATATAATGAAGAAGCAGGCATATCTGATACTTTAGCCCATTTAAAACCCTATGTCGAGAAAAACGGATGGAAGGTTATCGTTGTAAATGACGGTTCAACTGACAGAACAAAACAAATTTTAGTGAACCTTAGTTTTGTTAAAGTGATCACTCACAAGGTAAATCGCGGTTACGGCGCTTCTCTTAAAAGCGGACTCTCCGAGTCAACTACTGAACTGGTAGCTTTTTACGACGCTGACGGCCAACACAGACCGGAAGAACTTGAAAAACTGTGGAACGCATGGAACGATCAGGACATGATCGTCGGACAAAGAGTAAAGGGTTCGCATTTTTCAATATCAAGAGCTCCCGGAAAATGGATACTGGGAAAAACCGCAAACTTTCTCGCCGGCAGAAAAATACCGGACCTGAATTCAGGTCTTAGGATCGTAAAACGCGATATAATAATGAAATACCTGGTTTCAGTATTGAAAAAAGGCATATAGTTCGAACCTGAACCGTCAAAAGAATCAACCGCCTCATCAAGACTGAGCCTGCCGATTTTTGCCGTGTCAGCCTTTTTAAAATTGATTTTCGGATTTGCAGGCGATTCGTCTATAATTTCAAGATCATATTCGTTGAACCTGTCATAGCCATTGTCGTGG
>CALMWI010000133.1 GCA_937873545.1 uncultured bacterium
CACACCCTTTATCTCCGAAATCTATCTTGTTGAAATATCCTCCCTGGGCAATACACTGAAACATAACCCTTGAAATATCATCCTTAAGTTCGGTTTCATTTCCTGTTTCTTTGACCGATATAAAGACCGGGACAATCTCCCTGAATTCGCCTTTCTGATTTAAGTTGAGTACCTGTTCAGGAACAAATCGTCTTAATATATCCTTAGGTATCTCTATCTGATCCCTTTTTTCTGAAATTTCCGAAAGATTTTTTAAACAGATGATATTAAAATGGCCGGGTCCGATCTTAGATGTTTCGATCTTATCAGCCGGTATCAGCTTTAATATATTCTCATCGAGAATTATCTCCATAGAACCGCATAAATGCTCTGATCCTGCACAATAGTCGATGGCTTCTCCTCTAAAGTAATAGGCTTTATGATCCTCATTGCCGATTATTCCGAATTGAACATCGCCATATGACATACCCAGTTTTACTTTTAATTCAAATACACCGAATTTTGTATGATGCGTGCCTGTCTCTTTGAAAATGTTTATTATTTCTGCTGCGCATGATACAGCCTGCAGAGGTTTGATATTCTCTAAAAACACCACTGTAAATGCGTCGCCGGCAAATGTGGTAATAAATCCGCATGATGAATAAATACTGCAGATAACAGGCTGAAACACATTATTTATGATCTCTGAAAGTATTTCCGCGCCTTCCTTTCCTTCACGCATCAGACTTTCGGTCATAGCAGTGAACCCGGAAATGTCGAGAAACAGTGTTGAAGCTTTGAAACTGCCTTCGAACTTGTTTCTGCCGTACTTTTCTGAAATAAAATGAGGGATCAGGTTTCGCATTGTTATCTCCTCTTTTTAGCAGGATATGATCTATTTTGTTTTCTTTCTGTGTTCAAGTTCTTTTTTGACTTCGATCGAGGTATAGCCTTTGCCTGATCTGGCAAGTTCAGGTATAGTTCCTTCAAAAACTATCTTCCCGCCCGTCGGCCCGCCTTCAGGACCCATGTCGATCACATGATCGCAGTTTACTATTACATCAAGGTTGTGCTCGATTATAATGACAGTGCTTCCAGCATCTCTAAGTTCTTTAAGAACATTTAGAAGGTGCTGTATATCTAAAAAATGAAGCCCAGTGGTCGGTTCGTCAAGAATATACACCGTACCGGCTTTTTTCGTTCTTGAAAGTTCTTTTGAGAGTTTGATCCTCTGAGCTTCTCCCCCTGATAATGTCGTTGAAGGCTGCCCGAGCTTGATATAACCCATCCCTACCTGCATCAGCGTCTGCATTTTGTTTTTCAAAACAGGAATGTTTTCAAAATACTTGTATGCTTCCTGAACATCCATGTCTAAGATCTCGTTTATGTTCTTATCTTTGAAAGTGGCTTCAAGGGTTTCTGAATTATATCTTTTTCCTCTACAAACGTCACATTCCACATAAACATCGGCCAGAAAATGCATCTCGATCTTGATGACTCCGCTTCCTTCGCACTTCTCGCATCTTCCGCCTTTGACATTGAAGCTGAAACGCGATTTCGTGTACCCGCGCATCCTGGCGAGCTTTGTTTTCGCCATGACATCCCTGATATGGTCGAATGCGCCGATATAAGTTACCGGATTCGATCTCGGGGTTCTTCCGATCGGGCTCTGGTCTATCTTGATAAGCCTTATGTCGTGTTCCTCGTATCTCAAGCCCAGTTTATCTTCGAGATAAATATCTTTATATTCATAATCTGATTTAAGATTTGTCGCGTCCTTAAGTTCTTCTTTGTTGGATGCAAGGGTTTTTAACGCGTTGAACAGGCTGTCCATTACCAGACTGCTTTTACCTGCGCCCGACACTCCTGTTACGACAGTTATCTTGTTCATCGGAAATTTCACGGTTATATTTTTGAGATTATTTGTTTTGCAGCCTGTGATCACTATATTTCCCGAGCTTTCTACGGGATCAAGATCAATATGAACCGATTCCCTTCTGAAAACATAATCTGAAGTATGTGTTTTTGCTTTTTCCAGCCCATTGAAAGTTCCCGTATAAACGATCTCGCCGCCGTAAATACCCGCCTCTCGTCCGAAGTCCACGACCGTATCGCCTGATTCGATCGTTTCCCTGTCGTGCTCGACCACTATGACCGTATTTCCCTTTTTCTTGAGTTGGATGAGGTTTTCTAAAAGTCTCTGATTGTCCTTCTGATGAAGTCCTATGCTGGGCTCGTCGAGAACATAGATCACGCCCGTAAGCCCGCTCGCTATCTGGCTCGCAAGCCTGATCCTTTGCGATTCGCCTCCTGAAAGGCTTCTCGCGTTCCTGTCCAGAGTCAGATATTTAAGCCCGACATTGACAAGAAATCCGAGCCTTTCTTCCATTTCTTTTAGAAGTTCTTTTACGATGAATTTTTCTTTTTCGGTCAGACTCTTCGGAAGGTCTTTCACGAACTTGAGCAGCTTATCAATTTCAAGTGTCGTTATTTCATTGATGGTCAGTCCGTTAACGCGCACTCCGAGTGATTCCCTCCTCAGCCTCTTTCCTCCGCATGAACTGCATTCCGCGTCGGTCATGAAAACTTCATAATATGTTCTCGCCATATTCGATGATGTCTCGGTGTATCTGCGCTGTATCATGTTCGCGAGCCCCTCGTATGAAGTCGTTAGGGTGCCGTTAAAAGTTTTGGATGTATATGTCATTGAAAGCTGTTTTTTCGTTCCGTACATGATCGCTTTTACGGCTTCTTCAGGAATCTGATTGAACGGTGTTTTAGGATCGACTCCGTACGCTTCCATTATCCCTTTTATTTTTTTGAACTCGATGTTCTGCCCTATTATAAACGGAATCGCTCCTTCCTGTATATTTCTCTTTGGATATTTTACAAGCTTGTTGATATCCACGCGCTTGAAAAATCCCAGCCCGTGACAGTCCGGGCACATTCCGGCCGGAGTATTGAAAGAAAACGAGTTGGGTGAAAGATCTGGATAGCTGATATTGCATTTCTGACAGTAGTTCTTTTCGCTGTACAGGACTTCAGTGTTCGCGTCAAGGTTTCTGACGATCAGATTGCCCTGTGAAAGTTTCAGCGCTGTCTCGATCGACTCCGCGAGCCTGCTTTTAATATCATCATTCTTCTTCAGCCTGTCAACGACCACGAAAAGCTTATGGAATTTCTTTTCATCGACGGAAATCTCATCATCAAGCATATATTCAGTGTCATCTATCATCACTCTTACATATCCTTCGGCTTTCAGGAAATCCAATGAATTTTTCAGATTGCCTTTCTGCCTCTGAATATACGGAGACACAACAGAGAACTTGGTGTTCTCTTTCATGTTTTTCATAACATCGTCTATTATTTCATCAACCGATCTTGATGTGACGTGCTCGCCGCAGCTGTAGCAGTACTGATGCCCTATCCTCGCGTACATCATTCGGATAAAGTCGAATATTTCCGTGACCGTTCCGACCGTGGAACGCGGATTTGATGACGATGTCTTCTGCTCGATCGAAATAGCAGGCGACAATCCCTCGATAGAATCGATCTTCGGTTTTTTCATCACGCCGAGAAATTGTTTTGTATAATTCGACAGAGACTCTACATAACGTCTCTGACCCTCTGTATATATCGTGTCGAATGCCATCGACGATTTTCCCGAGCCGCTGATGCCTGTGAAAACGATCAGTTTATTTTTCTCAAGCTCGAGGTTAACATGCTTGAGGTTGTGTTCTCCGGCGCCTTTTATAATAAGTTTTTCCGATGCCATTCTGTCCCCTTTCTGATCCAATAATAAAAACACAGAAATATACTCAATAACTTGAATATAATAAACCTGTTTTTAATAATAATTAATTCACAATCCGTTCACAAAACTTGACAAAATAGAATTTTTTATATATATTATATGTCAGAGAAATTTTGTAACTCGGCAAAACCGTTATACTTATAACGCTCCTGTTAGATCAGGAGAGATTTCTTTGCCCTCAAAATTTTCTCAGAAAAAAGTATCCCTTAGCGGGGATAAAGGAGGATAAAATGAAGTTCATGATCGTAATTCTGATGTTATTAACAATGATAACCGCAGGTGCTGAAAGACTCCGGCCTATCGAAAGCCTCAGAGCAGTCATGACAGACGAACAGGGACTGCCGCTTGATGACGGAAAATATAATGTAACTTTCAAAATTTATAACAGGCAGAAGGACGGCTTTCTGATCAGCCAGCACACAGAACTTGTTGAAGCTAAGGACGGAACCTGCAAGTTATGCCATGATAAGCTCAATGATCTTAGGTCAAAAGGGTATAAGGAAGTATGGGTATCTACGACAATTGAGAACTATCCTGAAAGCAAATTCAGGATCAGAGTTTTCCTTGATCAGCGTAAATAACATAAATTAAGCGATATTTTCAAATTAAACCTTCCAATTCAGGAAGGTTTTTTTTATAATTCAGTTATGAAAAACAATTACAATTTAATAGTCGTGACGGGACCGACAGCGACAGGAAAAACAAGCCTCGCTGTTCTGATCGCAGAAAAAATGGACGGAGAGATCATCAGCGCTGATTCCAGACAGGTTTACCGGGAAATGAATATCGGAACTGGGAAAGATATCGAAGAATATCATAGCTTCGGGCACATTATTCCATATCATCTGATAGACATCTGCGATGCCGGCGACGAATATAACGTATTCAGATACCTGAACGATTTCAAAAATGTTTATAATAACATAATATCAAGAGGGAAACTCCCGGTACTCTGCGGCGGTTCCGGATTGTATATCGAAGCCGTTCTGAAGGATTACAGGCTTCTTAATGTCCCTGTCGATGAGAAATTGAGAGTAGAGCTTGAAGCCAAATCAGATGAAGAGCTTGCTGAAATGCTTAAGAGCAATGCCGTTGTCCATAATATCTCAGATACTTCGAACAGGAAGCGCCTGATCAGAGCTGTTGAGATCGCGCTCTATCAGAAGAACAGCACGGTAAAAGACAATGATCTTCCTTCTCTTAACTACATAATTTTTGCTGTTGATTTTGAAAGATCAGCCTTAAAAAAAAGAATTACCGACAGGCTACGAAAAAGGCTCAGAAACGGAATGGTCGAAGAAGCTGATGCACTTCTAAAACGCGGAATATCAAAAGATAAGCTCGTCTATTACGGGCTCGAATATAAATATCTGGCTGAATACTTAGACGGTCAGTACAGCTATAACGATATGTATCAGAAATTAAATTCCGCAATTCACAGATTTTCAAAAAGACAAATGACCTGGTTCAGAAAAATGGAACGCGAAGGGATAAAGATCAACTGGATAGACGGCAGTTTGCCTTTATCGGATAAATTAAAAACCGTAATGAACATTCTGGAGAGAGAAAGTGAGTAAGGTGTTAATTCTGACCGGAGCCGGATTATCTGCCGAATCCGGGATAAGAACATTCAGGGATTCCAACGGATTGTGGGAAGAGCATGATGTGATGGAAGTGTGTTCAGTCGAAGGCTGGTTGAGGGACAGAGAGAAAGTTCTTCATTTTTACGATATGAGGCGAAAAGACAGTGAACATAAAGATCCTAACGCGGCGCATTTCATGATCGCTGAGATGGGACATAAATTCGGAAAAGAAGTGAGCATTATCACGCAGAATGTTGATGATCTTCTTGAAAAAGCGGGATGCGAAAATGTGATCCACCTTCATGGCAAGCTTAGAGAATTAAGGTGTGAGATGTGCGGTCATTTGTTTGATATAGGCTACAGGTCAATAAAAGATATACCCGAATGCCCTTCATGTAAAAGTCAAGCTTTAAGACATCATATCGTCATGTTCGGCGAGCCTGCGCCTTTCTATCAGAAACTGTATAACGAACTGACTTCAACTGAACTGCTTGTTGTTATTGGAACATCAGGCGAAGTGCTGCCTGTCGATCAGTTCGCATCATATACGAAGTATTCTATTCTGAATAACCTTGAACATTCAATGGCTATAAACCACATGATATTCACTCATACTTTCTATGAAAAAGCCACAACGGCCGCGCCTAAGATCAAGAAACTTATCGAAAAATATTTCGAGACCGGAAAAGTATGAGTTGTCTTTTTCTTTGTTACTTTCATTTTGGACAAGCAAAAGAAAGTAAGAAAATCTATTTCTGAGCTTAAGAAGTCATTATATCCTAGACGGTACCTGTCTTAGTTTTCCATCGTCGATCACATTATGAATCTTCATAATGTCCAAGTGGCAGTCGAAAGAGAAGTCGGCAAATGTCCTGTTTTTACGCTGGTTATTCCGAAATAATTTATAATAAAAAATTGACTTACACATCAATTTGTGTTATATTTCACACAAAAGAAACAAGGAGGTTGCTATGCCTACAAATCTATCCCTTGACGATAATCTAATAATCGAAGCACAAAAAATTTCCTGTATTCCGACCAAGAAAGAAACCGTTAATACAGCTCTCCGCGAATTTATCATGCACCATAAGCAGGAAGAAATAATCGGGATATTCGGGACTGTCGAATATG
>CALMWI010000134.1 GCA_937873545.1 uncultured bacterium
TTTCAGGCACAGGCTTTAGAGAAACAGGGAAAAGATTCAGAAGCTATTAAAATGTACGAGGACGCGAAAGCCAATCCGGAATATGAGCATCACTTGGAGTATATTTTTCCTGCGCTTATAAAGCTTTATGCAAAAACAAAGCAGTATGACAAAAATGTGGCTTTATGGAATGAAGGCCATTCTAAAAATATGGTGTTCGATATCGATCTGTCTAAAGAGGAGTTCAAGCCTTACGAAAGGGTGAAAGGTTTTGCCGCAGTTGTAAAAAAGAATGACGAGCTGAAGAAGGCAAAAGCAGTTCCGCAGATAAAAAAAGAAGAATGTGAAGCTCACGATAAAAATGAAAAAAAAGAAACAAAATAAAATAATCCGGCATACAGGTTCGGATAAGGTCGTAATTGACCGGATCGAACTTATTAAACAGCTGAGGCGGACTAGCATACGAAAGTCTAAGGTGATCCAACCTAAAAAAGGTCAGTACGACAGGAAGGACAAGAGCTGGAAAGATGAGATTTAGCCGATAGTTCCGCACAATTAAAAATAATCTTTTGATTATTAATTGTTGCGTATTTGAAAAATATACATTATTATTGCACCTGCGTTTTAAAATTTTATAAATAAGATTTAAAAACAAATATTTCGTCGTCGCAACGGTGAATGCGATGGTAGAGATCTTATAACATTCACCATACACAAAAAAGGAAAGCATGATGAAAGGTAAAGTAAAATGGTTCGATGCCGACAAAGGCTTCGGATTTATCACAAGTGATGAAGACGGAAAAGACTTATTCGTACATCACTCACAAATTCAGGCTGAGGGATTCGCTACTCTTAAAGACGGCCAGACAGTTGAATTTGAAATTGGTCAGGGACAAAAGGGTCCATGCGCCAATAATGTAAAAGCTCTATAATTTTATTTATAGTAGTTACATAGTAAAAAAAACCGATAGCTAACGCATCGGTTTTTTTTATAGATCAAGGTGTAGATGAAAGCGCTGTAATTATCTTTCGCAGAAAGCTGACCATACTCTGGCGTCGAGTATAGTGTCAGGATGTTTTTGAAGGTATTCGATGATTTCTGACTTGAAGTTATTCCTGCTGAATTCAAGAACTTCGATCTCTTCCGCAGATTCAAGCTGCTGGGCATTTCTTTCAGATGTTATATTCATTTGTACAGAATAAATGATCTCGGAAGTTATTCCGGCTGAAGTGCAAAGCGGGGGAGAGACTGAAGATATCTCGCCGGTGTAACCTGTTTCCTCAAGAAGCTCGCGGACTGCAGTTGATTCTGGTGTTTCGCCCTTGTCGATCAGTCCGGCAGGA
>CALMWI010000135.1 GCA_937873545.1 uncultured bacterium
GGTCGATTCACATGTAAGCCTGAAAATTTATGATATGAAGGGCTCGCTTGTCAGAACACTTCTTTCGGGTGAAGTGAAATCCGGATCGCATAATATCCTCTGGAACGGAAAAGACAACGGTCATAACCAGCTGTCGAGCGGAATATATTATATCAGTCTTCAGGCTGGGGATACGAATTTAACACATAAATCGCTTATGATAAAATAAGAGGGAATATAAATGATCCGAAAAATACTGGTCACAGCATTGATTTCAGCATTAAGTTCAGGTTTTGCCGGGCTTGTGAACGTTAACCCTGATCCGAAGGGAGAACCCTGGATCGCCGGCGGTTTTAAAGCCCCTTCTGATTTCGACAGGTCAAAACTGAACTTTATTCCTGCCCTATCTTCAAAAAACAAAGAACTTCCTTCAAGAGTTGACAACTCTCTTCATAAATACTTCAGGCCGATATTCAATCAGACCGGGGGAAGCTGCTCACAGGCTGCAGGCGTAGGATATACCTTTACTTATGAAATGAACAGGCTCAGAGACCTTCCCGCAGATGTTATCGGGAATCAGTACCCGACACATTTTACATATGATTTTTTAAATCAGGGAAGCGGAGAGATCGGTTCATGGTGGGGTGACGGCTGGGAAATTATAAGATCGGTCGGGATCATGAATGTAAAAGACTACGGCGGTACATTTTCGTACGGCGGTAATTCTAGATGGATATCCGGAATTAAAGAATGGGCGAACGGAAACCATAATAAAGTCGTGTCCTATAACGCTATTGAAGTAGGAACTCCTGAAGGGCTGAATACTTTAAAGAACTGGCTCCATAATCATCTCGAAGATTCGCCCTACGGCGGTCTTGCGGTGTTCGCGGCCGGCGCAACAAATTATATTCAGACTACTCTTCCTGCAGGAACTCATGAAGGCGGAAAAAGGGTCATCACAAAGTGGGGTCCGGACGTTAATCACGCAATGACATATATCGGTTATGACGACAGCATCAGGTACGATTATAACGGAGACGGGAAATACACTAACGACCTCGACATTAACCATGACAGAATAATAGACATGAAGGACTGGGAGATCGGCGGTATGATCGTAGCTAACAGCTGGGGGGATTCATTCGGAGACAGCGGAAGGATATATCAGATGTACAAACTTCTCGCTGAG
>CALMWI010000136.1 GCA_937873545.1 uncultured bacterium
TCTTTACTTCTTTGTGCTTTTTACTTTTCTTCTTCTTGCCTATTTCAATGAACAACGCCGTTTTTAACAGCGGGTCGTAAATGTATCATTATTTTATTTTGAAGTCAAGTTATTTTTTTTAATATTTTGATATTTTTTTAATATTTTAGGATTTGATTTAAAGAGCTTTTTTCCACCTTGAAAGTTTCACATGTTCTATCTTTCTTTTATAACACTATTTATAAAATATTTTATTATGAAATTTTACTTCTGGCTCTTTAAGTCTATCATCTTGACACCGTCCAGTTTATAGTCTTTATCCCGTATTTTTGTGATCTCTTTCATCTCATTAAGTGTATCTTTGATCCTGAAGGCCTGTTCTTTGATCACATTGAGATTTTTCTGCACATTTTCATCGTCGGGAAGCAGAGAATTCAGTATCGCGGCTCTACCGATGATCACACCAAGAGGAGTATTGATCTGATCGTTCGCAGTGACGGCGGCTTTCGTAATTGATTCGAGTTCTTTCTTCTCCAGTTTTTCCAATTCGTATTTTTCAACTTCTGTCATGTCCTTATTAATAATAACCGAACCGGTGATCTCGTCATTTTCAAAAATATGGGATATTGTAGCTGAAAAATGTATGTTCTCACTCTCTGAATTCATAATGTAACATGAAATATTGGCGGTGTTCTTTTTAGAGTTTATAGCATCTATTATGGCTAAATGAGAGTCTTTCGAATATAGTTCTTCCAGCTGCCGTCCGATAAATTTTTCGGGATCAAGACCTGTTATTTCACCTAAAGTCTTATTAGCTTTCAGTATAGTTTTATCTCTTCCGACAGTAATAAGCACTTCACCGATATTCTCGATTATCTTTTCTGAATATGCTTTTTCATACTGAAGTTCTGAGGTTCTCTGTTCGACCTGCTTTTCAAGAGTAAGAGCATACTGCTTGTTTTCATCGATCAGATTCAGATTTTCTAAGGCTACCGCACATTGATTTCCGAAAAATTTTAATACTTCGCCTGATTCGCTGTTAAAAATACCCGGGATTTTACGGTTTTCAACATAGATTATGCCCAATACCTTTTCCTCTTTTATCATCGGCACGCACATTATTGACTTGAGCCGCAAATTTATTATACTTCTCTTGACCTCATATTCCTGATCATTAAGAGCGTCTTTGACTATTATAACCTCTTTGTCCTGTAATACCTTATTAATGACAGTAGAAGAAATTTCTTTTATAGAATCTTCGGGGGTTTGATTATCCATGTTTAAAGAATAGGCTATTTCAAGTTCGTTATCCTTATTAACTAGCATCAGATATCCGCGCTCTGCTCCTGTAAAATCAATTGATTTCTCAATTATGATATGAAAAATCTGGTTCCTGTCGTATGTTGTCATAAGTTTTTCTGTAACTCCAAGGACCTGCTGGAGTTTTTTGCTTTCAGTTTCTTCGTGAGTTGGAATAAAACTTCTCAAACTCTCTATATCTGCAATACTGTTGAAAAAACTTTCTTCGCTGCTGATAGAAAAAATATCACTGTCACTGGAGCTAACCGGCTCTTTCGATTCGCTTTTGTCATTTTCATTCATCTTTTACACCTTCTTTTCTGAAATTATACTTTTTAGAAGATTCAACGCCGACTCCCTTTCGTTGCCAATGTCTCCGTTGAGAATAGCATCAACTATGATTTTCTTTATCCTTCCGATCTCGGGACCTTCTTTCTGACCCAAAGCTTTCATGATGTCTTCGCCGTTCACGGGTGGTTTAAAATTCCTCAGCCTGTCTTTTTCTTCAACCTGAATTAATTTTTTTGATAACTGATCGAAATTATCAAGGTATTTTTTCAATTTATTTTTGTTTGCGGTAGTTATATCCGCTCTACACAAGGTCATCAGGTCATCAACGCTTTCTCCGCCTTCAAAAAGAAGCCTTCTTACACCGGAGTCAGTTACTTCTTCTTTCGCCAGTGAAATCGGTCTGTGATGCAGACGTATTATCTTGCTTACATACTCTGTTATTTCTCCTGACCATTTCATTCTTTTGGCAATTTTATAAAACATCTCCGCACCTTTTTCATCATGTCCGTGAAAAGTCCAACCCTGATCAGGTCTATAATACTTGGTCTTTACCTTTCCGATATCATGCATCAACGCAGCAAGCCTCAGCTGCGGTTTTTCTGAAGATTTCGAGATATTGTAGAGAACTTTTAATGTATGTATAAATGTGTCTTTATGCTTAATTCCATCCTTTATGTCAATACCCTGAAGGTCAGTTAACTCCGGGATCAGTTCTTTTAGAAGATTTGATCTGTATAGAAGATACACTCCTCTCACCGGGTTTCCGGAACTTAATATTTTGAAAAACTCGTCGGATATCCTTTCGACTGAAACGATATGTATCCTGTCAATATTACGGGAGATGGCATCGAACGATTTTCTTTCGATTTTAAAATTCAGCACGGAAGCGAACCTTATGCATCTCATCATTCTGAGAGGATCCTCACTATATGTAATATCAGGATCAAGAGGTGTTCTAAGCGTTTTCTCCTTTATATCTTTAATCCCGTTGAAAAAATCAATTATCTCGTCATTATCTAGTCCGGAGACCTTCGCCGCAAGAGCGTTTACAGTAAAATCACGTCTTGAGAGGTCATTATAAAGCGAAGCATTTTCTACTATCGGTTTTCTTGAATCCGGAAAGTATTTTTCAGATCTTGCCGACACAAATTCGATGGATTTTCTTTTATACACCACTTTCGCGGTCTTGAACCTTGGAAATTTTATAATTCTTTTTCTGCCGAGAAGCTCGGCTACTTTCTCTGCAAATATTAAAGAATCTCCCTCGATCACAAAATCAAAATCTCCTGAATCCAATCCCAAAAGACGGTTTCTTATGTATCCTCCGACGATATAGCACTCGCTTCCGGTAATTTTTTCTGCCGTACATACCGCCTTTAATATTTCAGGATCGATCTTCGTTTTCATAACTGATCCACAAATTATAAATAATTTTGCAACTTGTCAAGTTAAACGCATAAAAATTACATTTCACTAATCAACTATTAACTTTTTTTTTCTTGACATAATTGCATCTTCTTATTAAATTGTAAGCTAATCATCAGTGGAGGCAGTACTATATTGTTAGTTGTATCTGATGAGCGCAGTATGAAAATAGATAATTTAATAAAAAAATGGAGAGTTTTATGAAAAAGATTGTTGCCTTTGTCGTTGTTCTTCTAATGGCGATAAGCTTAAGTGCTCAATTTAAAACCGGCATGGCTTTCAGGACCAGGGCTGAGATGTTCAGCATGAAAGAAAGCGAAGCAGTATGGCGCAGGATCACTGATCTGAGATTCAACCCTTATCTTAGCTATACTCAGAATGAATACCTTACGGCAAAACTTGTTTTCGAGATTGGAGACATCGGCTTCGGTGTTGACAACACTAAGACTGAAGGAAAAGACGGAGCGGTTGGAACAGACGGTGTGAATGTTGAAACTAAAAATTTGTTTCTTCAGATAACTCCAAATAAAAATCACACTGTGATAGTGGGACTTCAGCCTTACAAAGATTTTCACAGCATTCTGCTTGATACAGATATTGCAGGTATTTCATGGAAAAGCAAATATGCTCTTTCCGGAAAAGATCTGACTTCAAATTTCGCATGGTTCGTATCATCCGACGAAAACGAAGAACTCGTTGACGAGGCCACATATAGCTTCGGCAGCACTGAACTTGTAGCTGACTTCGAATATCAGTTGAACGACAAAATGAAGGTCGGTGTTAACAACATTATGGAGTTTGTTCGTAAACCTACTACTGATGTAAATGTACATTTAACAGGACTTAACTTGTGGTCGGCCCCATATTTCGCCGGAACATTTGATAAATTCTATCTTGAAGCTGTTCTTGGAT
>CALMWI010000137.1 GCA_937873545.1 uncultured bacterium
ACAACGATCGCTGTTTTCTTTGTAAAATCTGCATCTGAATAGACCGTTTTGCCGTAAGGATCAGCTGATACTATCTGAAATTTCTTCGATTTTAGATACTCGATCGTCTCATCGGTTGATGCCTCGATGATCTTCTTTGAGAATATCGTTCCGGTTGACGCCCTGATGACATTCGGGTTCCTGTAGTCAGTGATCTTGTCGGCAAGAATTATCGTATCTATCCCCGCTCCGTCCGCTGTTCTGATGAGCGCGCCTAAGTTACCCGGTTTCTCGACAGATTCAGCTATTAAAAGGAATGAACATTCAGGGTCGATGTCCTGTAAGTTCAAAGCCTGAAATTCGGCTTTTATGATTATTCCGAACGGTTCGCTTTTGTAAGCTATTTTCTCAAAAACAGCCCTGGTCAGATAATAGATATTATCCGTTAATTTCGCGATCTCGTTTAAAATATCCTTTTCGTATTTTCCGAAAATCTCTTCGCAGATAAAAGCATCCCTGAATTTCATTCCGGCGTCGATCGCTCTTACAATCTCCCTTTCGTCCTCGATAAGAATGTCACAGGCTGAAACTTTACCGTTCTTGTCCCTGAATCTGACAAGCTCTTTTATCTTCGGGTTCTGAAGGCTCGTTATCATCTCTTTCATTTTACATGCCTCTTGCTTTCGTTCCAAATCGCGTCAAGTTCTTCAAGAGATCTGTCCTGCACTTTTCCGCCTGATCTTTCGACTTTTTCTTCAATATAATTAAATCTGCCGATGAATTTATCATTCGCCTTCTGAAGCGCATCCTCCGGATTGACGTTCAGTTTTTTCGCAAGATTGACCATTACGAAAAGAATATCTCCGATTTCTTCCTCGATATTCTCCGGATCGTTCTTTTTTATACCCTCTTCAAGCTCTGTGATCTCTTCTTTTACTTTTTCTAAGATATCGACCGAGTTCTGCCACTCGAAACCGACCGCCCCCGCTTTCTGCTGCAGCCTTAATGACCGTAAAAGCGCGTTGAACGATCTCGGTACTCCGTCAAGTATCCTTTTCTTGCCTTCCTTTTCCTTCTTTATGATCTCCCAGTTGTTCTTTACCTGATCGGGAGTGAGCGTTTTCTTCTCTCCGAATATATGCGGATGGCGAAGTTCAAGCTTATCCGAAATACTTTTCGCTACAGCTTCGATGTCGAACTCGCTTTTTTCTGAAGCTATCTGTGACTGAAATACTATCTGAAGTAAAAGGTCGCCGAGTTCTTTTTTAAGCTCTGCCGGATCTTTATCCTCGATCGCCTCTATGACCTCATACGCCTCTTCGAGTATATATTTCTTGAGACTGTCGGGAGTCTGCTCAAGATCCCAGGGACAGCCTTCATTTTTGTCCCTAAGCTTTTTCATAATATTTACAAGGCGAAGCATCTGTTCCATCGTTTTCTCCGCATTTTAGAAAACCAAATATAAGAAATTATTGAACAAATATCAGTCAAAATCGTATTAAATTTGACATGAACACTTTAAATCGTTATTTTACATTCTGAATAAACAGGAGACCCGCTATGAAAAATATTATTGTTGCCGTACTTACATTGTTGTTTGTTTCATCATCATACGCGATATCGGGACAGAAGATCATATCGAATATCAAAGATAACTACAAGAAAATGAAAACTTTTGAAAGCGATTTCACACAGATACAGATGTGGGAGCTCGCTTCCGAAGAAAGCAGGATCAGCGGTAAAATTTTTATGAACTCCGATAATTCGTTCCGGGTTGAAATGCCGGAAGGCGATTATATCATCAGCAACGGAAAGACCGTTTGGAGATATTCTACAGAAAACTCGCAGGTACTTATAGAAGATGTAAAAGATAATGAAGAATCCATGATCCCCGGAAAGCTGTTCTTCGATTTTACCGACAGATACAGCCTTAAAGACTTTGTCGAAAAAAAGGACGGGGATAAACAGATCTATATACTTGAGCTTTTGGCGCCTAAAGAGAAAGACAGGTTTATTTACAGGCTGAAAGTTAAGGTCAACAGCGAATTTATGCCCTATGAGATCGAAACTTATGATCTGGACGAAAATAAAACCGCATATATTTTAGAAAATATTAAGATCGCTAAATGGACGAATGATCAGTTGTTGCAAGG
>CALMWI010000138.1 GCA_937873545.1 uncultured bacterium
GGTAAAACTATTCCTCTAAGTTCAGAAACCCTTCAGAGATATCATGTTGAAATCCAGATAAGCTTTCGATTTGAAATTTTTTGGAAAAGTATTTGTCGGATCGTCATTGTAATACGGTACCAGTTCATGCATTTTGCCGAAGAGAAGTTTCAGGTTGAGATATGAGATAACATATTTGTTATTCACATTGAAAGCGATCGGGTATGAGAATTCGGAATTGTCTTCTCTTATGGATGTCTGATCCTGCGTGAAACCGTACTTGGTGACTTTTCTCAGAACATATTCGGGATACTGCTTGATCGAAACCGGATTATTAAGCTGCTTGATCTTAACGCCGTCAAGCTCGATGGACAGACTGCCTGTTGTATCGAGAAGAAGGCCCGTTGAACCCCATTCGTCTTTCATGTCTCCGTATGGTTCATATCTTTTCAGCTTTCCGGAAAAAGATACTGAAACTTTATGATCTACTGAATCGAAGAAAGTGTTCTCGAAAGTTACTGTGTAAGTTGAATCAGGCTTGTATGTGATATCGCAGCTGTCCGAGAAATTGATAAGAGGCCTGTTTATGTAATTAAAATATGAGAAAGTAAAATTCTTCGCATTATCGTTGAGTAGTTTCTCGATCTCAGGTATAAATTTACTTTTAGGGAATTTTTTCTTGAACTTTGGAATATCGGACGTTCCTTCAGTTATAAAATGGGAGATGTTGAAGGTCTTAGGGTCCGTAAGATATATTACAGGCGTGAACTGATTGCTCAGAAGAATAAATTTGAGGTACCAGGCCTGTTCGGCCAGTTTTTTGTCTTTATCATTTTTTAAAACTTCGAGGATGGAAAGAGCTTTTTCTGTGTTTCCGCTGTCATAAAGCTGTTTAGCTGCTGTAAGCTCTTTGTATGTTATTTCTGAAAAAGACTGTGAAAAAAGGTAAGTAGAAACAACAAAAAATACGAGAACAAAAAAACTTTTACACATGATAGAATCTCCCTAAGATTGATTTAACTATTTATATCCTGAACTCTTTTTTTGTCGTTGACCAGGATCGAGGTTATCTGTGAAAGATAATATTTTTTCGTTTCTTCATCCTTGATTATTCTTTTTGCCGCATACATAAAATAATCCGAGCTTACGCAGCAAAGAATATTGTTTTCGGGTATTGTCAAATAAGTACAGGTGTTATCTTTTCTGTAGTGCTCAGTGATAAGCTGCGTAATCAATTCTGAAGATATTTCTGAATTGTTTTCGGGAATGAACAGAATATTGCCTTTATATCCTTTGAAAGTATTTTCAGCTTTGAGAACATCATAGCCGTCACCAAGACCCGGTTCAGAATAAAATATCTCCGCGAAATCTCCGAACTGCGCTGTAAACTCGTCAGAAGAATTTCTGTCTGTGATCACGCAAACTTTGTCAAAATTGTTGCCTGAAGCAGCCTTGTCGTACGCTCTTTTTGCAGCATCTGCGGACGGATGTTCGACGGACACAATAATCAGAGAAGTCGATTTAACCTCTTCTTCAGGTCTTTTTCTAAACTGATCGGAAGCACTTACAGGCTGAACCGGAGGAGCTCCCTGCGCTGAAAGCGTGTACGAATTAACTCTGTAGCCGTTTTTGTAATAATGCTCAACAATTCTTGTTAGCGGTATTGCCGGTCCCGATCCTTTCGAGCTGAGCTTTTCAAATTCTTTAACAAGATTTTTCGTATTGAAACAGAAA
>CALMWI010000139.1 GCA_937873545.1 uncultured bacterium
CTCATTTCGGCTTTTTCTTTGCCGATAAAGAACAGGTATTTTTTTACAGCCCTGTCCGGATAGATCTTTGAAAGCGCATCGGCGTAAATATTTACTTGATGTTTGTACTTTGCGACAAGCTCGCTGTCAGGAAATTTATTCAGGTATGTTTTGTAGTCGAGAACTATGACTTCATCACCGCAAAGCAGTACAAGGTCAATGTAGCCCTGAAGATTCTTTCTTGTATCCACGATATTCTTTTCGCATAAAATGTGCCCGCATTCGGCGTATTTTTTAAAAAGCGGTTCAGCCATTATATTTTCGATCATTTTCTGAACTGTTTTAATGTTGACTGAATTGCTTTCTGTATCGGTCTTTTTGAATTCTTTCAGCTCTGCTTCAAGTTGAAATTCAGGTTTGAAAAGTACTGATATTTTTTTACTCATGAACAGGTGTACGAAATTTCCTGTATCTATAGCTGTAGTATTTCCTTTCTCATGCGTGATTTCGTCATCTTTGTGAGAAAGTCCGGTAGCTGAATCTATTTTATTGCCTTTAGCCTCAAATGCCGCATCATAAAATTTCTCGGCATGATATTTATTTTCACTGCCTGCGCCGGTTTCAAAATACCCGCTCAGATCGAATTCGCTTATATCCTTCTGATTATAGCTGAACCCTTCAATTTTTCCGTTATTGTCTAGACCGAATTTATTCAGGTATTTTGCCCATCCTGTGACTTTTTCTTCCTCATAACTGCCGTCGTTTTCATTTTTTGTCTGAATTACAACTGTCAGCGAATTTTTAGCTCTGGTGAGCGCGACATAAAGCAGATTCGCTCTTTCGGCCGCGTCAAAATCCTTATTTTTGAATTTGATATATTCGTTTTTAAAAAAATTGCGCCCGTTCATGCCTGTAGCAGATCTGTATCCCGTCATGGAAAAATCGATGTAATTGCCGTCATTCTCCCATAAATTAAGATAATTGAAGGTAGAGGTCTGATTTTTATCGTACTCGTCAACATTAGCCAGAATCAGATTTTCAAATTCAAGGCCCTTTGCGCTGTGCACTGTCATAATGGTCACTGCGTCCGGCTTTTGGACTACTACACCCGCAGAATTGTTCCTGATGCTCTTTTCTAATTCTGTGAGAAATCTTTCTCTGTCATTCTCAGATTCTGTTAGAAGACCCAGCAGGTTTTCGATAAGTATCTCTATGTTTGCAAGCTTTGTTTCGTAGTCCGGAAAAGATGCGAGATAATTCCTGTATATTTCATGGCTGAATATTTTATAAATGACACAGATCAGCGGATCGACTTCTTTTATGCTTTGAAGCAATCTGTCAGAGCCCTGCAGGAATTCTATCTCTGCCGGGCTTATCACTTTCATGGCTGTTTTAAGAATATTAATAAATTCGGCGACTTCCTTAAGAATGAACAGATCGCGCTTTAATATGAGCGTATATGGAATATTCTTCTTCCTGAAAGCCTCGGTTATAAATCCGATGTGGGTATATTTTCGTATAAGCACAGCCCAATCGCCGAAGTTTCTGCCGTTTTCGCAGTTCTTCAGTATTGTATCAGCTACGAATGTGGCTTCAGCCATCTTGCTGATCATGCCCATTTGAGATTGAGTCAGCTCGTAGGATCCATCGCCTTTTACAAGCTCTTTTGTGACTGCGCTGTTGATATTGACAAAATTGACTGATGACGTGTACCTGCTGATTTTCCCTTCAGGCGTTCTTGATAGCTCGTTTTTGTCTTTGATAATATTGTAGCCGTTCGCTGCCGACGGCGAAAAAACCGAGTTATTAAAATCTACGATCTGCGGAGATGATCTGAAGTTATCGCTGAAGTGAAGAACTTTAAACTTCTCCAGGTATTTTTCAAATATCTGAACATCGCACTGCTGGAATCTGTAGATCGACTGCTTTCTGTCGCCGACGAGGAAATATTTATTTTCAGAAGTTTTCAGTTTCTCCAGTATTTTATCCTGCAGCCAGTTGGTATCCTGGAATTCGTCCACGAGGATATATTTAAACCTTTTGTGAAGTTCACTTCTCACATCTTCATCTTTGAGCATTTCAAGAAAGTGAAGGTGTAGATCGTTTTGCTCCAATAGTCCTTTTGAAGCTTTGTATTCTGAAATATAGCCGTTTAAAGCTGATATTATCCCGAAAACAGCCTTCTTTATCATCCATTCATTTCCGTTCAGACTGAGATCGACCGATTTTCTGTTTATATATTCATAAGCCTGAGTTTCAGTCAGTTCAGTCACGATCTCCCTGAGCTCGGGAAATTTCTTCTCGGAAAGAATGCTTTTATATGTAAAATCCTGATCTGCCGATATCTTGTCTTTCAGGCTTGACAGCTTTTCATTTTGACCTGACGATCCGATCTCTTCTTCCAGCATGGCTATGGCCTGTTTTTTCAGTTCAATATAATCTGATGCTTCCTTTCTGAACCTCTCTTCAATCTGCTTTATATAGTTATCAAGCGGAACCAGCCATTGATCCTGTTCAAGATCTCTGCCGCTTAGTTTCATTTCTGCGTACAGGCTGAGAATATCGGGAATGAATCCGCCCTCAAAATCGCCGGAATAGACAAGATGCCTTGAAGTCAGCCAGTCGTTAAATACTGCGTATTCTTCTCCGTTCAGGCTGTCTGATAATATCGCCTGAAAACCGTTGTCAAATTCCCTTTTCAGAAATTTTACCGATTCCTCATTTATCCTGTAATCGTCGGACAAGTCCTGAGCAACATCGTAATTTTTCAGCCTCTCGCTCGAATATCCGTAGTCCGAAATGAATTTGTGGCAGAATGAATGGAAGGTCGAGATCAGATTATTCTCGTAAAACCCGTCCCTTATTTTTATCAGCTTCGCTTTTTTCTTTTCGTCTAGTTTGTACTTTTCAGGATCTGAACCGAGATCTGTTACGAAAAAGAACCCGCTCTCGATCACATCGTTCAATTTTGAATATATCCTCTTCTGCATCTCACCTGCGGCTTTCTTTGTGAAAGTGATGCAGACTATGTCTTCGGTATCCGCATCGTGATTTA
>CALMWI010000140.1 GCA_937873545.1 uncultured bacterium
CGCCCTGATCTTTATCGAAAGCGAATGATTTAAGCAGGTCGCACGGAAACTCATCGCATTCAGAACAGTCATTAATTTTTTTGAAAATACTGCATTGGGCCACAGGGCAGTGACCCCAGAAGATCTTGCCTTCAGACTTTTTACAACCGGAACATTTCAATTCCAAGTAATGCTCACATTCCGCGCAAAATATCCCGCATCTGGCCGCTAATTCTTTCATAACTTACTCCTTCGTTATATCAGAATAACTAACGGTAATATAAATATTTAACTTATAGAAAAAAATGATAAATAATATCAGCGCACATATTTACAGATCGGCCTCGAACATAACTGTTTTTGATGAAGGTCTGTCAAGGAACCTCCATTCGCCTTCCATTTTCTTAAATCCGAGCACTTTATGAAATTCCTGGGAAGTGACATTTAAAGGATTTGTGTAAAAATAAACCTTTTTCGCTCCGGCATTTCTAGCCCATTTCAGTCTGATGTCGGTCAGCTTTGAACCGATCCCGAGCCTTCTGTACTTTGGATATACTCCCAGCCCCAGCAGATACCAGCCTGAAGGAGTATTGATGTCCTCATATTTTTTATATTTTTCGCTGTCAAAATCGCAATACTCAATGTGAGAAAAACCGATGACTTCTTCCTGAGCGTCAGGATCGTTCTTATCTTTGAGGGCAGCTATAAAGTACTCATTTTCTTTTTCGTCTCTCAGTTCAAATTTATTTTTAAAGAATTCAAGATTCTGTTCATGATCCGCGCCTTCACCTCTTCTGTCCGTAGTGATCTTTGCGACTTCGATATAGTCTGAAAATACCGACCTTCTTATGGTCAGCTCATACCGGCTGTAAAATTCGTCGTAATTTTTCTTATCATCCGGTTCATACTCTACAAAAAATGCCATTTTAACTCCCTATTTTTTGAAACTGCCGTACTTTTCTTATCATAAATTCTTTGTGCTCACTACAATATGCTTTTCTATAATATTCTTAACCTTACTCAAGACAATTTCTATTTCAGGAAAATCGGCTTGAGAGATCTGATGCTTTATACTGTTGTTCCATGCATTTCTTACGCTTTTTAAGGTTGTTTCGTTAAAAACCTTTTCAATACTCTCAGGATCGTATCCTTTAAATTTGGTTTTTTGCACAAATGCAGATATAATCTCTTTCCATTCAGATACTTTAAATCGATCGCATAATGAATAAATGTCATAAAAGTCTCTCGGAGCTGTATATGATCTTTGTATCAAAGCTCTAAGCTTCTCAGCTGTCACTTCTTTAAGATCGTAGCATGGGATTACATGACTGTTGAATATAAAGGCATCTGAATATGGATGAATGATTTTTTTCATAACAGGTTTAAATACAACCTGCTCGTATAGTATTATTTCAACTTTGATCCCGGATACCCACCTTTCTTTATCTGCCGGTTCCTGGCTTTTGGAATGATTAGCACCCCAATATTTCAATTTGATCTCGTATCCTGTTAGCTTATCTTCAAATTTCAATTCTTTAAACTTATCTATATGGAACAGAACACCTGAATTTTTATTTGCAGTCTGAGTAATTTCGTCAATATCCCTGACAGAAATTACGTAATCAGGATCAATTGCGGTAAAATCCAGATCTTCAGAGAAACGATAATCGTTAAAATAGCATTTTCGTAAAGCTGTTCCGCCTTTAAATATCAATTCGTTCTTAAACTTTTCTATAGAGAACATTGCTGATAGAAAATGGCCTAAAACCCAATCTTTATCCACAGTATCGGGAGGCACTCCCCATTCGACCGATTTATTCTGAATCTCTTTTTTAAGTATCATATCTAGTATTCTGTGTTAGCTATATTAAAAATTTTCTCTTTACTTACATTTAACCTCAATTTCCACTTGTTTTCGAATTCTCCCTCATCGCTACCGCTTGGATCAATGACATTATACCTTTCATTTACGATCGATTTTGCGTAAGCCGTAAATTTCCTCAGTTTTGTTTTATTGAATAGTTCTGCCAGATACCCCATTCTTTTTGTAGCTGCGATATTATTGATCAGTTTTGCGTATTCTATAAGTTTCTCTGCGTTTATATCGGCTCTTTGAAAAGCAGGTATAAGAATATCAAATCCTCCGGAATTTTTTGGCAGATCAAAACAGTCGGTAAGTGTTTTCTCAATATCGGTAATGAAAAACAGGTTGTTCCCGTAACCGGATTTAACAATTCCAGCTCGTTTTTCCGGTTTAATATTAATGAATTTGTAACTTACACCGAGTAATGCTTTATCCGATTTTTTGTTTACTGTCTGAATATAAACAGTATTTGGAAATCTCTCAGTTAGTCCGTAATGGCTTAATGCAGACCAGTACCCGACAGCGCTGTTTTTACAGATGAAAGTACCTATTACAAAAGAATTGTTGAAATTAATGTCTGCATAATATTTTCTCTGCAGCCTGACCAGAAATTTTTTCTTAACCAGATTTTCCAGAACTTCGTTGATATTTTCATAATTTTGACCAAGCCTGTCCTGTATATCATCAATTGTGAAATATTCGATCTCGTTTTCTTTCAGCAACTGAATAAAACCGATCTGATCAGAATTCATGTTCTTTGAAATATACACTCCGTCGCCCATTACACCTCCAATAAATTAAAGACTAATAATTTAGGTCTTTTTGTTACTTAATGTGTAATATAAATAATTGACAGATCAAATGCAAATAATTTTTCGGTGATTTTCTGATAAACCATTCTTTCTCCCGATCTGGTATCGAGTATATCTTCGAGGAGCTCATCAAAGAATCTTGCGCTTACAGACATAAATCTGCTTCATTGATTCCGAAGTGAATGCGCTTTTATCAAAATCACCGTATTTATTTATGATATCAAAATCATTATACTTAACCATCAGATCAGCTTCCAGAGGATAGTAGCACCTCATATCAAGTTTCTGATCGATAACTCTTTCACCGATCTTATGCCTCCAGATGCATCTGAGTGTCTGAGAAGCGGAATCGTACTTAGTCTTTTCCGATAATATGACCTCTTCGCCGCTATCAAGCGTGAATCTGTTAATTTCCACGAACTCTTTCTCTCTGCCTAACATTAAATGAATGCTCGGATTGAATATATCAAAAACGAATATCCCGTTATCGGTCAGATGCTTTGAGACAGATGAGAACACTCTTGAAACGTCTTCGATGCTGTACGTATTCTGAAGCGAGTTGAAAGGTATGAATATCATCGAGAATTTTCGCTTAAGATCAAAATCCCTCATATCGCCTTGAATAAGTTCAATATCAAGGCCGCGCTTCCGGGCTTTTTCTTTTGCACCGTCAAGCATGGACTTCGTAAAATCAAGGCCGGTAATATTTATGCCCTTTTCTTTTAAAGGGATCGTCAGACGGCCTGTACCGCAGCACAACTCGAGCACGCTATCATCATGCTCCTTTGCAAGTGCGTAATAGAAATCGAGATCCCCGTCAAAATCGTTCAGCTTGTCATAGATCTGCGGGTCGTATATAAAATCTCCCACGCCATATTCTTCAGTTGCCATAATTACTTCTTTATAAGTGTTTTACATGCATTTTTCAACTTGTGCATTTTTTGCACATGTTCGATTGAACTACCGAGAAATCCTCGGCAGTTGCCCGTTCTTCAAGCTCTTTTTCTGCGTAGATGTTCTTTAAATGAATAGAAATATTATCTTTTGTGCAATCGAATAATTCAGCCATCTGTTTCTGAGACAGCCAGATATTCTCTTTTGCATAAAG
>CALMWI010000141.1 GCA_937873545.1 uncultured bacterium
GGCTATGAAATATCTCTTCCGGTAATCGCAGCGCTCTTAACTATTCTCGGTTATTCCCTCAATGACACTATCGTTGTTTTTGACAGGATAAGAGAGAATATAAAGAAACTTGAGGGTATGGATTTTGAAAAAATGGTTAATACTTCGATAAATGAAACTCTCGTCAGAACATTACTTACAGGTGCATGTTCTTTCATGGTCGTTATTATCCTGATCATATTCGGCGGAGAAGTTATCAGAGATCTGACAGTTACTTTGTTGATAGGCATGATAGTCGGAACATATTCTTCCGTCTATATCGCTGCTCCTATAGTGGTAATATGGGAAAATTACCATCACAGAAAAAGACATCTGAAAAAAGCATAATTATAACATTAAAAACTTTAAACAAGTTTAGAGTTTCTAAACTTGTTTTTTTTTGGAGGATAAGTAAATGAGCGTTAGGATAGCTGTCGGGGCTCAGTGGGGCGATGAGGGAAAAGGAAAGATAATCGACCTTTTGAGCTCAGGCGCAGATCTTGTTGTGCGTTATCAGGGCGGAGCCAACGCTGGGCACACAGTAAAGATCGATGACAAAAAATTCATATTGCACATGATACCTTCAGGGGTACTAAATAAAAATACTGTCTCAGCTATCGGAAACGGAGTTGTATTCGATTTTGAGTCATTCATTTCAGAGCTTGATACACTCAAAAATGCGGGTATAAAACCTGAAGGCAGACTTTTCATTAGCCCGTACGCTCATGTAGTAATGCCGTATCACAAAGAAATAGACAGAGCTGTTGAGAACAGCCGTAAGACAAAAATCGGAACGACTTTTAAAGGCATCGGACCGGCTTATCAGGATAAGATCACAAGATGCGGTATAAGAGTGGTTGATATTTTGGATGCAGAATATTTTCCTTTGGTTTTGAGGAACAATATCGACTCTAAAAATCAGCTGTTTGAAGCTTTATACGGCGAAAAAAACAAATTCGACTTCAGCAGTATTTATTCTGCCTGTCTGGAAAAATTTGAAACCGTTAAACCTTATGTAAAAGATGTTTCATTAATGATCGAAGAAGCTCTTGAAAATAAACGATCTATCCTGTTCGAAGGCGCGCAGGGAACCCTGCTTGACATTGATCACGGAACATATCCTTTCGTCACATCCTCGAACACGACAAGCGGCGGAGTATGTACGGGTACAGGTATCAGCCCGACAAAAATCGATAGTGTGATCGGTGTTATGAAAGCTTACACGACAAGAGTCGGGAACGGTCCCTTCGTAACTGAACTTTTTGACGAAGCCGGAAAACATTTATCCGTAAAGGGTTTTGAGATAGGTGCCACAACCGGAAGGCAGAGAAGATGCGGTTATTTCGATACCCTTATAGCAAGATATTCAATAAGAGTGAACGGCATATCTTCTCTGGCTTTAACCAAGATAGATGTACTTGGCGGTCTTGATAAAATCAAAGTTTGCGTAGGTTATAAATACAAGAATGAAATACTTAAAGAATTCTTACCCGTTTCCAATGTTCTGGAAAAATGCGAACCTGTGTATGAAGAACTTGAAGGTTGGACTGAAGATATTTCGGATGTCAAGGAATACAAAGATCTGCCTGCTAATGTTAAAAAGTATATAGATTATATTGAAAAGACCACTAAAGTCCCTGTTGAGATCGTTTCGGTCGGTCCCGAAAGGAACCAGTCGATATTCAAATAATAAAAAAGCCTTGAAAAAGGCTTTTTTTACAGCTTTATCAGAGCAGTAATATATACAATATAAAGAATTAATAAGATAATGCCTTCCGCTTTTTCGATCTTTCTGTCTTTGCCTGTAAAAATAAAAACGAATAGCAGCAGGCTTGCGGCTATATTTGCGGTCAGATCAAAATTCGAAAGTTCCTGAGTCGCAACCGGATAGATCACTGCCGATGTACCGAGTATATAAAAAGCGTTAAAAATATTAGATCCGACAATATTGCCGATAGCTATGTCCACATTCTTCTTTTTTGCAGCTACTGCTGATGTAGCAAGTTCAGGCAGGGACGTGCCTATTGATACTATAGTTAATGCAATTACTCTCTGCGACAATCCGAGTTCGGTTGCAAATCTGGTTGCGAAAACTACTATTACTTTACCTCCGATAACAAGACCGGTCAACCCCAATAGTATCATGATGACAGCTTTCAGAACAGTCATTTCCTTAACAGGAACCACTTCTGAGTAAGATCCTGTCTTCATCAGTTGTATATTGTAACCAATAAAAATAACAAAAAAAGCCAAAAGAATAAGCCCGTCAATCCTGGTTATCATAGAAGAATCTGAGCCTTCCAAAAATCTGTCGTTAGCCAGTACCATGATCACCGTAGCCGATAGAAGGCACATCGGAATTTCTATCCAAGTAGTATTTGATTTTACTACTAAGGGAAAAATTATTGCCGATATCCCGAGAATTCCGAGTATGTTAAAAATATTGCTGCCAACAACATTACCTAAAGCTATATCAGAATTATGATCAATTGATGAAAAAACATTCACAATTAGCTCAGGGGCGGAAGTGCCGAAAGCCACGACAGTTAATCCAATCGCAATATTCGGGATATTAAGGCGTTTAGCCAACGAGGAGGACGATTCTACAAGTAAATCCGCACCATAGATTAATGGGATAAAACCCAAAATCAGAAACAAAAGGCTAAGCATTGATTTATTCCTTGTATACCTCTGTTATTTTGTTGTTCTGATCAACTTTAACTGTTATGCTCTTAAAACTTTTGAGTTCATCTTCAGAGTAATCGGCATAACTGATAATGATTATTAGATCGCCGGGTTGGGCAAGACGCGCGATCGCGCCGTTCATGCAGATGGTGCCACTCCCCCTTTCACCTTCAATAGTATAGGTTTCTGATCTTGATCCGTTGTTTATATTAACTATCTGGACCTGCTCACCGACCAGTATGTCCGCCGCCTCTAAAATATCTGAGTCTATTGTAATGCTTCCCTGATAATTCAGATTCGCATCAGTAACTGTAGCTCTGTGTATTTTAGATTTTTTCATCCTGCGGAGCATTTTGCCCACCTTTTTTTATAATTAAAAACGGCCTGTAAGATACCAAAATTGACCATAGTTGTCAAGTTTATAAGGTTAACAGGCCGGTATAATAAGCAAAGTTTCCGTGCCGCAAATTTTTTAGATCTTATCTAGTAATATCCAGCAACTCAGCACTGAAACCATCTTCCTTTGATGTGTTTCCTTCGAACCATACGCATATCACATCTCCGTCCAACAGTCCTTTCTGCCTCCATGCTTCGTCGATAAGTGTAAAAGGCATCTTCTTTTCTTCACCTATAACTGTTTTAACCGTCATGTCCGGGCCGCCTGATCTTAACCTGACAACCTGTCCTCTTTTGAATTTAGCCATTTTTTCTCCTCTGTTCTGCTTCTGTTAAACATTCCATTAATCTCAATATAACTTCCTTATCATTTAATCACAACAATAAAGTTATGTGATTTTAATAATTCTAAAGGTTTATAAGTGGAATCGTAATTTTTTCAAGCTGATGCTTGAAATACCTGTCTGTCATACTTGCAATAAAATCCCTTACTTTTTCGGCATTTTTTGTACTGATTATATATTCTTCGTTCTTCTGATCGAGAAAATGTCTGTATATGTCAGAATTTCTGTTCCCTGTTTCAAGATCTTCGGAAAATGATTCGAAAAGTATGTTGAATCCTTTCTCGATCTTTCTTCTTTCGGGCTTAAGCTTCTCGTTCAGATATATAGCCTTGTAATTGAACTTTTTAAGTTCCCTTAACGCATCTGCCGTCTTTTTAGAAAATTCAAGATGATTTTTGTTCCAGCTGTTGACTATTATATCTTTTACAAGAGTGTCAATTATTGAGCTGTTGTTTTTCCCGAGTATTTTTGAAACATTTTGCGGAATTTCGCTTCTTGACAATAAACCCAGATGTATCGCGTCCTCTATATCTGTTCCGATATATGCTATCGTATCAGACATTCTTATAACACAGCCTTCAAGTGTCATAGGTACATCCGGATTATCCGGAATAAATTTCCTGTCAAGATATTTTAGGACATCAGATTCGGTTTTATCCGTATCGGGGGCAAGTCTGTCTTCGTCTATTTCGCCGTTATGTGAAACGATCGCATCTCTTGTTTGAAGAGTCAGATTCATCCCCCTGCCTTTATAAGACATTTTCTCTACAATATAAAGGCTGTGAACATTGTGTGAAAAACCTCCGATACCGTATTCCTTGCAGAGCTTGTCCAGATATTTTTCGCCGTCATGGCCGAAAGGAGTGTGTCCAAGGTCATGCCCTAGAGCCGCCGCCTCGATCAGATCCTGATTAAGAGAAAGAGCTTTCCCGATCGTTCTGGCCACCTGCGCGACATATTGAATATGAACGATCCTGTTCGTGATCTGCTCGTCTAAAAGAGATGAAAAATATATCACCTGAGTTTTACCCGCCAGCCTTTTATATGCGCCGGAATACATTATCCTGTCTCTGTCAATAGAGAAAGGCGGTCTGATCTCATCAGAATCCTCCGCAATTCTTATCGCGTCCGAATTTTTACAGGCGAATTCAGAAAGCAGAGAATCGTATTTTTCTTCTACAGATTTTCGTATATCCCTATAGTCTTTCACTCTATTTCTTCACCCTCTTCAGTTACCCTGAGTCTTCCTGTTTTAAAGTGATAATCCACTTCAATATTGTATTTATGGTGGGCTATCTCTTCTCTTGCTATCACATGTGGATATCCTTCTCTTTTGAAAACTCTCATTATGAACTCTCCCGACCAGTTACGCGTCACCAGCCCGGCCTCCTCAAGCTCTTCTGCGGTAGTTAAATTTTCATTCTCAGGGTCATCAGTTATCCAATACCCGTTTATATCGTAGTGAGCCTGTATCAATTGAACATTCACCATCACCGCGCTTTTGAGAGCCGAGATCACCGCTCTTTTTATATAGACCCTATAAGATATAAGAGCGGTTCCGGCCAGTACGGCAATAATAGTTGTTACAGTTATTAGTTCAACAAGTGAAAAGCCTTTCGATGATCTTATCATCTGTTCTTCTTATTTAACTTTTATACCCAATCTCTTCAATAACGGTTTTTCACTTACAGCGCGGCCTCTGAACTTTTTAAAAAGAACATTCATATCTTCGCTGTCGCCTTTTTCTAGTATGTTCTCCATGAATTTTCTTCCCATTTCCCTGTCGAGAATGGATTTTTTCTCTTCGAATGCTGAAAAGGCGTCCGCATCAAGGATGTTCGCCCACATATAGCTGTAATATCCCGCAGCGTATCCCCCTGCAAAAATATGGGTAAATGCCGCTTCCATGTAGGAATCTTCTATAAAAGGCATTTCGTTATATTTAATGTACATTTTTTTGTAAATGTCATGGGCGGACGGCATTTTTGCGTTCATACTTTCATTGTGATGAAGGCTCATGTCGAACATACCGAAAGTAACCTGTCTTCTTGTGTTTATTGCTTCCATGAAATTATTTGATTTGATCAGCCTGTCCATTAGTGCAGCAGGCATAGTTTTACCTGTTTTATAATGCTTTGTGATTATTTTAAGACCCTCTTTGCTCGTTGCAAAATTTTCATGGAAGGACGACGGCAGCTCAACTACATCCCACTTTACATGCGCGCCTGAAGTTGAAGATAGTTCTGTCAGGCTGAGCGCACCGTGCAAAGCGTGTCCGCATTCATGGAAAAGCGTTGTAACTTCATCGAATCTTAAAAGCGCTGGCTTTTTTCCTACCGGCGGAGTAAAATTGCAGTGAATGCCGACCTGTGGAATTGTTTCTTTTCCTTTAAGCGTTTTTCCTGAAACATACTGATTCATCCAAGCGCCCGGTCTTTTTAATCCTGTTCTCGGATAAAGATCAACAAAAAGATACGCTCTTAGTTTTTTCTTTTCATCTTTTATCTTATAAACGGTAACATCTTTATGCCATATCGGGATACCTTTCACTTTTTCGTACTTCAGCCCGTAGATTTTTCCGGTAATGTCGAAAAATCCCTGAAGTGTAGCGTTTGCTTCAAAGTATTCGCTGACTTCTGTTTCATTGAACGAGTACATTTTTTCTTTAAGCTTGTTCGACCAGTATGACATTTCCCACGGCATCATTACATCTGATTTGATCTTTCTGGTTTTGTTTCTGAGCTCGATTATTTCTTTGTATTCTTTTTTTGAGATACTTTCGACTTTTGTTGCTATCTTATCCAGAAAGTTCATTACTACCTCGGGTGATTCTGCCATCTTAGTCTCAAGTGAGTATTGGGCATATGATTTGAACCCGAGCAGATTAGCTTTTTCTTTTCTCAATTTAAGTATTTTAATGAGAAGCGGCCTGTTATCAAGCTCTCCCTCTGTTCCTCTTTTAAAATAAGCTCTCCACAACTGTTCTTTGAGTTTATCGTTGGGTGAATATTTCATAAAAGGAAGATATGAAGGCATATCGAGATTGAAAACCCAGGCATCTTTACCTTTTTTATCAAGCTTGAGGGC
>CALMWI010000142.1 GCA_937873545.1 uncultured bacterium
TTAATGTTCTGCGGGATCTTTCTTCTTGTTATTCCTTCGTAAAGTATGAACATAAAATGCCCGCCGTCAAGCACCGGCACAGGAAGAACGTTAAGAAATCCCACGTTCACGCTGATGAAGGCGATAAATCCGAGATAAGCCCATATTCCTGCTTTCGCGCTTTCTCCTGTCATCTGAGCTATAAGAAGAGGTCCGCCAAGCTCTTTAATTGACGCTTCGCCGGTAACGAGCATCTTAACTGAAAGCCAGCCGACCTTCAGCCAGTTCCATGTAGCCAGGGATCCTTCCTTTACAGATTCAAAAATCCCTGCTTCTCTGATAACCGTTTCAGAATATATGCCTATCAGGCCGATCGTTTTGATCTCGCCGTCATAAAGAGTTCTTAACCCGATGGTCCTGACCGGGATTTTCAAGGTCGAATCTGCTCTTACGACCATAAACTCAAGTACGGTATCCGGTTTACTGTGAACTATTTGAGTTATTTCTGTCCAGTTTTTAACTTCAACATTATCAATAGCTTTAATAGAATCTCCGATCATAAAACCGGCGGTCTTAGCGGGTGAATTGTCAGAGAATTCTTTTATCTGTGTCGAATGAACTTCGGGAATCCCGTTAAAAAAAGTTATAACGGAATAAATGGCCACGGCAAGTAAAAAGTTCATCATCACTCCTGATAGGATCACGAACGATTTCTGAAAGAAATTCTTCGATTCGAATTCAAAAGGCTCGCCTCTAACAGCTTTATCGTCCATGCTCTCGTCCATCATGCCCGATATCTTTACATAACCTCCCAACGGTATCCAGGCTATCCTGTATTCAGTGTCGCCGTACTTTTTTTTGAGCAGAGCTTTACCGAATCCGAGCGAGAATATCTCGACTCTCATTCCGCACAGTTTGGCTGAAGTAAAATGCCCCAGCTCATGTATAAAGACTATTATTCCGAGAAGTATGATAAAAGCGATAGTCGTAAGCATAATCATCCTTTGGTCACATTAAAGATTTTTTCCGGGTTGAAAATATTGTCGGGGTCGAAAGCGTTCTTGATCTTTTTCATAAAAGCTATTTCGTTCTTCGAATACTGCAGGCTCATAAAATTTTTCTTTGAAAGGCCGATGCCGTGCTCGCCTGAAATAGTACCGCCAAGCTCAATGGTTTCCTTAAAGACTTCTTCAGAGGCAAGACGGGCATTATTTGATTCAGTTCTATTATTTCTGTCGTAAAGTATGTTGACATGAAGATTTCCGTCACCCGCATGCCCGTAAACCACAATTTTAAGGCCGTACTTTTCCGAAATAACGCGGGTCGATTCAATAAAGGCATACATACCGGTAAGCGGAACAGTAATATCCTCATTCATCTTATCAGTTGATAATTTTTTGATCGAAGTGGAAACAGCCTTTCTCATATCCCAAAAAGACTGCTCTTCTTTTTCGTCTCCGGCTTTTTTGTATGAAGTTACCTTCATGAGTGAAAATATATTTTCTATCAGTATTTCTTTTTCAAGCAGCGCTGGAAGAAAATAAGAATCCAGCTTGATTATCAGTAGAGCCTCAGTGTTTTCCGGAAGACTGATATCGGAATACTCGGAAGCAGCTTTTAGAGCATCTTTGTCGATCAGCTCGATAACTGCAGGGCTGATCGAAGTGCTTTTCAGTTTGATCACTGTGGATACGGCATTTAAAAGACTGTCGTGATATGTTATATAAACATCGTGAAGCGGAGGATCATCGATAAGCTCAAGAGCTATTTCGGTAACTATACCGAGAGTACCTTCAGATCCTATCATTACATAAGAACCTGGAAAAGTATTCCCTTCATCGTAAATGCCGCATTTCTGAATTTTTCCCGAGCTGTCAACGAATCTAAACCCTTTTACATAACGGGCGGTAACGCCGTATTTCACGCAGTGAAGACCGCCTGCGTTCTCGGCAAAATTGCCTCCGACAGTTGAAACCGCGCTGCTAGACGGATCCGGGGGATAATATAAACCGAATTCACGCGCTGCTTTTCTCAGGTCGTCAGTAACAACACCCGGCTGAACAAAAGCTGTTTTTTTCTTTGGATCTATAGAAATTATCTTATTCATGGTCTCAAAATTTAAAAGGATTCCTCCTGTAATAGGAACCGCACCCCCGCTCATTCCGGTACCGGCTCCCCGCGCTATTATAGCGATCCCGTTATCTGCAGCTATAGCAACTATTTTTGAGATTTCACTCTCGGTCATGACATTTACGACAACATCTGGACTGCCGGTAAATTTTGTTGTATCTGTTCTGAACACATATCTTGTTTCGGGAGAAGTATCGATACTCCCTTTTTCCAAAACCGCTTCTATCCGTTCGACGATGTTCATTAACTCCGTTCCAAAATTGATAAGCTTATAAAGTAAGAAATTATTACGGTAAGTTCAAGTGAATATAATACATCTTCAAATTTAATTTATACTTGCGGGTTGATGATTTTATTTTTAACTTTGAACAGACAGAGAAACAGGGAAAGCAAATGATCTCGATTCTTAAAAAAAATAATGATAAGCTGACCAGGATCAGCGGATTTGAAAATGACAGCTGGGTAAATATTGTACATCCTTCCGCAGATGAGATAAACAGTATCATTGAAAAATTCGATATTCCGAGGGACTTTCTGACAGATCCGCTGGATATTGACGAAGTGGCCCGTCTGGAGATCGACGGCGATAATTTTATTCTGCTCTCAAGGATCCCTGTCCATGAAATGAACGAAGAGGGATCAAATTTCACCACAATACCTATCGGTATTATTGTCATCAAAGATAAGCTGATCATAACTGTTTCTCCCCATGAAAACGATCTTATGAAGGATTTTGAGAACGACAGGATAAAAAAATTCGATCCGGCTGACAGGCCTGCGTCAATTCTTCAGATATTCAACAGGACCAACCAGCTCTATATTAAATATTTAAAACAGCTGAGGCATAAAGCCGGAGAAATAGAAAGCGAGATACTTGAAACAATGAACGATAAAGACCTTGTACAGATATTCAATCTTCAGAAATCGCTAATTCACTATACTGCCTCGCTTAATTCGAATAACAGGATGATCCAGAAGCTTAAAAGAAGCAGGCTTTTCGAGATAGATGAAGAAAAAGACGACATTCTTGAAGATATCACTATCGATATAAAACAGGCGATAGAGATGGCCGAGATATACGGGAATATTTTAAGCGAGATGATGAGATTCTTTTCATCCGTAATTTCAAATAAGCTGAATATCGTTATGAAATTTCTTGCGGCGATTACAATAATCATCGCAATACCGACACTTGTATCAAGCATATACGGAATGAACGTTCCGCTGCCTTTTCAGGATTTTCCCCATGCTTTTATAATCACTATGGGCATATCAGCCTTTTCAGTCATTTTGGGGGTTCTCATTTTCATTTACAGGAAATGGCTCTGAATAAAAAAAAGTTATAATTTGTGACCTGCGACACAGTTTTAATTTGTGCTGATGACTATATTTGTACTGACGGTTCAATAATTGGGGGAGGGGACGGGTTGTCAAAAACCCGTCCCTTCAATTTATTTTACAAGCCACTTAACATATTCTGGATAAAGTTCAAAGAAAAAATCATCTGAAGGTCTTATTCTGATATTATATCCCTGCTCTCCCGAACCGCTAAGATCAAAAGTTCCGGTGTATTTAGCTACATTGTCGCTATATTTTTCAATGTATCTAAGAGTTTTGATGCTGCAGTTCTCCCTGTCGGGGCAGTAGAAGAGTTCTATCGTAACATCTTCATGCGCCATGCTGTCAAGATAGACATAGACCTCGACAGACATTTTTTCGGTAGCTTTTACACTGTGGGAATCAGTGCTTGAAAATGCGTCCTTTATATGAATATTGTTCCATTTTTCTCCGACGGACCTGTTCATTTCTATCATCTCGTCTATCTTTTTGTAATTGTTCTTTTCAAGAATATCGAGAGTGTCGAATTCCTTCTCATAGAATTTGTTATAATATTCAGTGAGCATTCTGTGCATGTTGAAACCTTTGCCTACACTGTAGATAGAACTTTTCATCATTTCCACCCACTCTTCGGGGAAATAACTGTCTCTCTTCTCGTAATACTTTTCGGTAATTTCCTCTTCGAGAAGATCATATATCTGCTGGGCTTCCGCAGATGATTTTAGGGTTATATCACTGTAGAAATCACCTGCAGTGATCGCCCATCCGTTGGTGCCGTTGAAGCATTCCGGCCACCAGCCGTCAAGAACGCTCAGGTTAAGAACGCCGTTGATGCCGGCTTTAATTCCCGAAGTACCGCTGGCCTCCATAGGTTTTATAGGATTGTTCAGCCACACATCGACGCCCTGGATCATATGCCTTGCTATATCCATATCGTAGTCCTCAACAAAAACGATATGGTCCTCAAGATCATTCTGGATCGCGAAATTTAAGATGTCCTTAATTATAGTTTTTCCGGCCACATCTGCCGGATGAGCTTTACCGGCGAATATTATCTGTACCGGCTTTAAGGAGTTTGTAAGTATTTTTTTAAGTCTTTCCGGATCCTGAAGCAGCAGGTTTGCTCTTTTATACGTCGCGAATCTTCTTGCGAAACCTATGGTCAGATACTGCGGATTAAGAGCGTTTGAAGCTTTCTTTATTTTTTTTGCCGGAGCTCCTCTTCTCTGAAGCGTATGAACGAGTTTTTTCCTGATAAAAGTTACCAGCTGCTCTTTTCTCCGTTTGTGAGCTTCCCAGATCTCGTTACTGGGAATAGCCGAAATTCCGTCCCAAAGAGTAGTTCTGTTGGCTTTGTGCATATAATCCGGCCCCAGGTATCTGTCGAACAGATAAGTGATCTCCATACTTAGCCATGTCTGAAGATGGACTCCGTTGGTTACATAATCGATAGGCACTTCGTCGTCGTGCAGATGAGGGAAGATATCTTTCCACATCCCTTTTGAGACATCTCCGTGAAGTTTAGAAACTCCGTTCCTGAATTTTGAATATTTAATTGCAAAAATTCGCAGCCAGAAAATTCTTGAGTTATCAACCTTACCGCACTGAAGGAATCTTTCCATCGTCATGCCGAGAGCTTCGACATCTTCTTTGAAATATTCCCTGATAAAACTTTCATCAAAATGTTCATTGCCTTCAATAACAGGCGTATGAGTTGTAAACACGGTCGATTGTTTTATAAGCTGTTTGGCCTTTTCAAAAGGCATCTTATGATCGAGTACAAGCTGTTTCAGCCTTTCAACTATCAGGAAAGCGGAATGTCCTTCGTTAAGGTGGAACACTTTGGGTTTAATTCCGAGCAGATCAAGAGCTTTCAATCCTCCCTGGCCGAGTATTATTTCCTGCTGTATCCTGAGATGTTTATCGGCTATATAGAGATGGTCGGTTATGCATCTTGCCGAAATGTCGTTCTGTGGGATATTGGTATCAAGAAGGTACAGCTTTATTTTACCGACATCGATCTCCCATATCTTGATCCATACATTATGTCCTTTTATTTTCATTGGAAATATCAGAGGTTCGCCGTTCGCGTCTGTCGTCTCTTTTACGGCTTTCAGGTACCACTTGTTCTCAAGGTATTCTTCCTGCTGGAAACCGTCTATGGCGATCCTCTGGTTCATATAACCGTAGGTGTAAAGCAGTCCGATGCCGTAAAGCGGGATTCCTGTATCCGAAGCGGCTTTAAGATAATCTCCCGCCAGAACTCCGAGTCCGCCCGAATATATGGCAACAGACTCGTGCATTCCGAATTCCATAGAGAAATAAGCGATTATATCATCGCTGTGAGCAGGAATATCTTCGCCGTTCTCGTCAGTATAATATCCTTCAAAGCTCATATATCTTTTAAATTTGTCGTAAACTTTGTTAAGCTCATACAAAAATCCGTTATCTTTGGAAAGCTTGTCCATATCTTCAGAAGATAATTTGTGAAGAAATTCGACAGGATTATGTTTGACGCTTCTGAACAGTTCGGGATTAATTCTCATATAGAGCCTTTCAGCTTCTTTGTCCCATGTTGACCACATGTTGTATGACACTTCATACAAAGGCTGCAGAGAATCCGGAACGACAGGTTTTACATAAAAATTTTTCAGCTTCATTTTTTATCTCCAGATATATTAAATTCTTTCTTCAAGATCCGTTACGGCGTTCATAAAGTTCCTGTAGCCTGTTTCGGGAGAACCGTAAGGCGAGAAGTATTTATGGACATCACCGTCCTGAAAATATTTTGTTGACATGTAGTAGAAATGGTCCGAGGTAGAGAGTTTTCGGGCAATTTCCAGAAGCTCAGGATTTTTTGACGCTTTTACACGCGCAAGTATTTCATAGAATGTTTCAAGCGCATTATACTGCATGTCATTCTCTCTCCAGGCTGAAAGGTCCCTTTCCATATCCGCCCATGATACAGGCTCGGGGAAAGATATGCTTTCAGGCTGGTAATTGGTTATGTGAAGCGCATCGGACGGCCATGAGAACTCGATCTGTTTCGACTTGAGCGCTTTTCCCGGAAGAGCTCTCATGAATTCAAAAATGCCCGTTTCTTCCCACTGGTGTTCACCGAATGTTTCGTAGTCCATGAACAGGTTCAGGAACAGATTTTTTTTGCCTTTCTCGATAAGATTAAGATCGCGTATCCACTTGACGAATTTATCGACCGTAAGAGGATATTCGACCCATCCCTTATTTGAAAAACGGAAAGCTATATCATCAGAAAGCGAATAGAACTTTAGAAGCATCATCATGTTTTTGTTCTTATCTTTGTACGCATAAAGCGGAGAGCGCCAGTCCAGTATCCTGTCAACGCCCTCGGTCAGGATCACCTTGTAGCCCTCTTCCTCCCAGATGTAATCGGACAAAGTATCCTGGTAAATAAGCTCAGTATTCCTGAAAGTGATGGGTGAGAAACCGAATTCTTTTTTTATGGTTTCTCTGTGCATTTTTACCTGATCCAGAAACTCTTCCTTGTCGTAAAGGAATGACAACGAGTGATAGTAAGTTTCTCCGATAAATTCCACGCAGTTCGTTTTTGCAAGGTCGCGGAAAGAATAGAGAACTTCCGGGCAGTATTTTCTGAACTGTTCTATCGCAGTACCGGTGATTGAATAAGCGATCCTGAATCTGCCTTCATACTTATCTATCAGCTCCAGCAGAAGTTTATTTGCAGGCAGATAGCATTTGTTGGCTACCTTTCGCATTACTTCGCCGTTAAGCTCGTCATCAAAAATATCCTTTCCTTTTCCAATATCTAGAACTGAAAAATTTTTGATCCTGTATGGCTGATGCACCTGAAAATAAAAAACAAGATTTATCATAAATTTACCTTTTTACCGTTTTTGTATAAACATCAATTATCTCTGTGCACGCTTTATCCCATTTGATCAGTTCGACTTCGTGCCTACCAGCCGCACCGAGTTTCTTTCTGTAATCAGGTTTTTCAATAAGTTCTATTATGTGATCGGATAGAAGTTTTACATCCCAGAAATCAACTTTAATAGCATTTTGTATGACTTCGGCGACCCCTGATTGTTTTGAGATTATAGTTGCAAGGCTGTAAGACATTGCCTCGAGCGGAGCTATGCCGAACGGCTCGGATACCGAGCTTAAGACATAAATGTCCGAGTTCGAGAACATTTCAGCCACATGTGTACTGTTAAGGAAACCGGTAAACAGAAACCTGTTTTTGAGTCTGTATTTTGCGGACTTGTGTATTATCTTTTTTTCCATATCGCCCGCTCCGGCCATAACAAATCTGACCTTCGGGTATTTTTCCAGAATTATCCGCGCGGCTTCGAGGAAATAGTCCGGACCTTTCTGCAAAGTTATTCTGCCGAGGAACAGAACGACCGGGTCTTTAAACAGCCGTTTCTTGTTTTCGAATTCCCTTATGTCTATATTATGGGCGTTATGCACGACACTTATCTTGGCTGTGTCGATCAGGTATCTCGAGATCACCATTTCGGCGGTGTATCTGGATACTGCAATTACCGCATCGGCATCTGTCATGCCGGAATATTCGATGTTATGGATCCTGATGTCTCCAGCGCCGCCCGCACGGTCAAATTCTGTTGCGTGTATATGGCAGACCAGTTTTTTGCCCGATACCGTTTTAGCTATAATACCCGCAGGATAAGTAAGCCAGTCGTGGGCGTGGATTATGTCGTACTCAAGCGACTGGGCATATCTTTGAGCTCTGAGCGTGAATTCTTTAACTTTTTCAAATATGTTCTCGCTGCCCATAATATTGTTCAAAACTTCTCTAAAAGGTACTTTTGATTTGTAATCGTACCTTTCCGTAAAGTTTTCAAAATACTCGTAGAAGGTGCTGATCTCTTTCATGCTTATATACGATTCAGGAACAGAAGAAACTCCGACGAATTCAAATTTCTCACGCGCTGTTTTAAATACGGTGTTTGTAAACTCAATTTCCTTAGCAGGTGATAAAAACTTTACCGGAAGAGAGTCAACATCGCTTTCAGTCCTCATCGGAAAGTAAACTTCTTCGCGGGTAGGCAGAACGAGGTCAACTTCGACACCCTGCTTTAAAAGTCCTTTGACGATTCCGTAACATGCGGTTCCCAGACCACCGGAAATAAGCGGCGGGAATTCCCATGTGAACATGAGTACTTTCATTTTTCAGCCCCGATTTTATCGAATATATGTTCAGCGGTCATAAGTGCAGCTATACTCCAAGCCTGTGCAGGACATCCCTTAGGAAAATGCGGATTGTCACCGTCCCAGACTTCTGCAACTGAAGATATATTGCCTTTTAATATTCCCTGTTTTAATCTGTCAGTAAAAGAGTCAATGCTGCTTCTGATCTCAGCCTTTTTCATCTTCTTTTTATTTATGAGCACGAAAGTCTCGATGAAAGGCCCGAGCAGCCATGCCCATACGGTCCCCTGGTGATAAGCCATGTCAAGCTGTGTCTGACTGCCGATATATTTCTTCTTGAAAGAGCTGTTCCTCGGTGTAAGTGTCCTAAGCCCGTAGGGCGTAAGAAGTTCTTCATGCGCGATCTTCCAGCTCCCGGCTATTATTTCTGTATCCCAAAGCTGATAAGGAAGAGATGCTGCTATTATCATATTAGGTCTGTATTCATCTATCGGGTAGTTGTTCTCGATCCGGTCTGAAAGGTGGCTGTTCACTACGAACTTGCCGGCTGAGGATTCCACTTTCTTGATCAGCGCGGTAACATCTTTAGCGCTGAATTTAATATATTTTAGCGTAAAGGTCTTTTTACCGAGTTCTTTTGCCGTTCTTTCAAAAGTCTTTAAGGCATTATACCATAACGCGTTGATCTCGACCGGCTTACCCCATCTCGGTGTGACGGGATTTCCGTAAACCTTCGCATCCATCCATGTAAGTCCGTCTTCACCATTTTTTATTTCGATCAGACCGTCGTCGTCGCAGAAGAAGGGCAGAAGTTTGTTGAAAGCATAATTTCCGACTATCTCGGATAAATACCCGAACATCGTTATTTTAGTTTTTTCGTCGCCGATGTGATCCCAGATGTCGGACAGTCTGACAGCGAACCACAATGACGCATCAACTGTGTTGTGGTTCGTTCCTTCGCCGCCTTCTCCTATTACATTGGGTAATAGGCCTTTCTGAAGCTGTCTTCCGTATTTATCGAGGATCTTTAAATACAAGTCAAATCTGCCCTGATATAGAAGTCCCTTCATGCTTATCATTGTATCACGCCCCCAGGCAGAGAACCACGGGAATCCGGCAATTATGTCATCTTTCAGTACAAATAGATTATAAAGGTCGGACAGGATCTCCGGATACTTTTTCAGAGTGTAAAGGTTGTCGTCGTCAAAATTCACTTTATCAAGAGTGTACTTCGGACTGCAGCTTTTAGGATGATCTTTGGGATAAATACTTTTTGAATATCTTTTATCTATTTCTTTCGATATTTTTTCGGCATTTTCGATAGGTTCATCGGAGTATAGAATGTATGCAGATTCGCAGTTTTCAAGCGTCATTGATATTACGCAGGGTGAAATAACGCTCTCAGAAGCGTCATACCCTCTGGTCGCGTCAGCAGGATAATAAACATTCCTGAAAATTATTTTCGAGTCGCGGATGTCGCCTTTTGAAACACTGATATGTCCCGCCGCTTTGGTATCAAGCCTGCTGAACGACGCTGAACTGTCGCTGTCTTTCATAAATATGGTCACTGTCCTGTCCCAGATATCAACAGGATTTACGGAATGATGATCCCTGAGCGAGAATTTCGGCCTAATCTCAAGTTCAACAGCCGTGCTGCAGTAATTGGTGAAAGATATTTTGACTATATTTTTAGAAGGGTGCATTTTAATATCTTTGATCACAACGAACTCGTCGGATTTTGGGATGGAAGAATAAAGAAAAGAGGGATAAGGATAGAACCATGTTTTTACGATATGTTCGTATCCGTTCGGATAAATGCATTCCGCATAATTATTCGAATCAAGATATACTTCCTTGCTACGCCATCTTACTTTTACTTCCTGAGCCTGCACTATATGTGTTCTCTTAAGATTTTTGTCTGAAGATATCAGCAGTCCGTTGTACTTTCTTTTATTTACAAGGTTGCCGCATCCCATAGAATAACCGCCTTTACTGTTGCTGATCACCCATTCATGATGCATAACCTCGTTATAATAATAATTGAAATCCATAAAATCCTCCTAATATTTATTTAATACGGGTACGATGTTCTTTGACACTATATGATCCCAGTCTATCTCGTAAGCCAGTTTCTGGGATTCTCTGAAATGTCCTGAAGACGTTTCTTTATTCATGTTGTTCTTCAATTTCTTAAAAATATCATGTGCCTGTTCTTTAACAATAGCCTTTTCGATACCGGTTTTTTCCTCAGATTTCATATTCATCAGTTCCTGAATAGAAAGTTCCCCGCTGTTCTTTGTAAAATCCACTATATGGTAAGAATTATCATTCGTTCTGTATTTTGATCTAATAAGTCCGCAGCAACCGCAGGCATCCGAAAGCACGGCCAGACCGCCGAACTGTATCGTTTCGATCTGAGCTATACCGAAAGGTTCATAAATGGACATCCCGAGTTCCGCGTCAGATCCGATCCTCAGATCTATCCACTGTGCATTTTCAGGCATCCTGCTGCCGCATGAATGTCTGTTAAATCCGAACTGATTCATGAATATGCCTTTTATCGCTTTTGATCTGGCATTAAAATGAGACAGGTCGTTATATATGTCAGTTTCCACTCCGACAAGATCAGGCCATCCTT
>CALMWI010000143.1 GCA_937873545.1 uncultured bacterium
ATATTTAATGCTCTGAAGTGTCGGGTTTCCTCTTATCCCGATATACCTTTTTATATCCGCGTCATTGTAACTTTTTAAAAATATTGAGTCTGCCCTCATATTCTGATCTGATCTGAGGGTTTTCAGATTAGTAAGGTCATTCAGCTTTAAGACCATTTGATTGTTTACAAGATCGTTCTTCCAACCATTGACAAGTTTTGACCTGTACTCATAATAATTTACCGAATCCGTACCGAATCTGTAAATAAAATACAGCGGCCTGTCTTCATCCCAGTAAGGATCGCCTGCCTTTGTTCCTCCGTGAATGAACATTTTCAGTTCTTCGTACTGAAGATAGTTTTCACCCTTAAAGATCTCTTTTGAAAGATAAGCCTGTCTCCCGTTCTCATATTCGTACTGCGATAAAAACGGACTTAGCGTTATACTCAGCGAGAGTGACTGTTCCGGCTCCTCAAAACCGTTATCATCAAGTTTTTTTACTCCGGGAGGCGAATAATACCTTTCTTTATCATCCTCGTTATTGATTGTCTTTGCTTCGATTTTGCCTTTGTTTACGCCTTTTGCCTCCCATTCGTTACCGACAAGATCAAGAGTGACGAAATTTATCCTTGTTGAGAACACCGTGTCTTCCGAATTATTGACCCATATCTTGAAATATTTCATTTTAGAAATGTCAGGCTCCTTATTTAAAACCGACGTGAATTTTTCCACCGGTATCCTGTAAAGTGCAAAATTCGAACTCGAGCTGTAATCAGTACTGACCACAAAATTGTCGTTTATGCTCGGATTTGCTTTGAGATCAAGTGAATACCTGTAAGCCCTTATACTCGTATCAAGATTTCCGCCTCCGTCCAGATCCTCTGTGTCAAGTTTGCCGTTACCTTCGGTTTTTATAAAATCCCAGTAGTCGTTTATCTGCGAATCAGGAGTCGGATTATCGGCCGATTCCACCGGATGATTATCGAATGAGTAAAATTCATAAGGCTGCTTTAGAGAGTCTGCGTTAAGGTCGTGAAAATCTGCAGTTCCTTTTTGCTTATCATACCCAATATCTTCAGAATTATCACCGATATCTAAGACTCTGTTGTTGTCCATATCCTCGGTGTCCGGATATGGACCTCCGTTGGGAATAATATCCTCGCTCAGGTCCCCTATATCGAAATTAAGCGTTATGTTCTTATTTGTTGATGCGAGAAACTCTATGTACTTAACTTCTCTGAAGTCCTGGTATGATGAATACAGATACTTCATAACTCCGGCCCAGGAATCCTCGGGATCTATCACGCTACCTAAAACAGCTTCACTACTTGTTGCAGGTTTAAATACCATATTAAGCGTTGATACTTTATCGTCTCTTTCATCCCCGGGAGTATCCAGATAGATATCTTTTTTCGTCAGTTTATCTTCATCTTTTGGATTATACCAGTAGAACGAAAGTTCACTTTCTCCGGAATAAGATTTAAGAAAATACTGAGTGGGTACTCCTGTGGAAGCTGCATCGTCGGTGAGGCTGTACGATCCGGAAGCGGCGTAATCGTCCGGATATGAAGCTTCTGTCCATACCCCGTAAGTGATCCCGAGAGATTTTTTGATCTTACTGCTTTCGAAATCATCAATATACGCCGCATCAAGCGGATTCGGGTCCGGAATTATTTGTGCAATTTCGCCTTCCAATGAAAGTTTAGATTCTTTGTCGGTCTCGACCAGCGGAAGCCAATCGATCGCTTTTGTGAGGTAAGGAAGATCGAAACTGGTCTGCCCGTTCATATCCAGTACAAGGTTCCTTTTTGGTTCATAACCCACATGAACCTTCTCCTCATTCGTTTCTTCAGACAGATAAAGTACGGTAGCTCCGATATACGAATCTTTATTTATATTGTATTCGATCCTGTTACCGATCAGCATTTTCTGGTCAAGCTGGAAAATTGACGCAGATTCATAAAGAATCTCGATATCTGCCGTCAGATACCTGTCATTGATTATTGAGAGCTGTCCAGAGT
>CALMWI010000144.1 GCA_937873545.1 uncultured bacterium
TCGCGACCGATTACACACAATTATATGTAAAGAACTGCTATATCCATACGAACCGTGCTGGCGGAGCAATAGCCTATGATTCAAAATATCAGCAGATAGAGAATACGGTAGTGGCAAACAATCCCGGTTACGGGGTTTACGGCTATGGAAATGCACAAAATGGAAGAACGGTTAACTGCCTGATTTATAATAACGGAGGCGGATGGGTACAGACTTCCAATACAGGAAACGGTAATAACTGGCTGATCAATTCCACCGTTACAAAAAACAGCGGACCTGGAGTGCTTGTTCAGAATAGCAACACGAATTACATCCGCAACTCGGTGGTGTGGGGAAACGGAACTTCAACATTACCGGCTACCGTGCAGGTTAACAATTCGGCTTTTTCATACACGCCACCTGTAGGAACAGGTAACATTCAGCTGTCTTTGACCAACAGTGATCTCGGTACTCCAAAAGGCCCACTGTTCCTCAATCCGACAGTGACGGCAGGAATAGGCGCGGCAGGCTGGGAAGATGCTTCATGGAGGGTTGAAGGAACATCTCCCTGCGTGGATGTAGGAAATAACACTTACATTCTTCCGATTACAACCACAGATATAAACGGCGATCTGAGAAATCAGGGTGCTGCCGTAGATATGGGAGCATATGAATTTACACTTTATCAGCTGAGTCTGAGTGTTACTCCTGCTGAAGGCGGTGTTGCAATAATTGAGAACAACAGCGCAACTTCAGGAATGTTCGCTCCGGGTGCTTTGATTACTGTCAGAGCTACACCTTCATCTGGGTATTCATTCTGGAAATGGACTATTGACGGTATAACAGCCAATAAGATATCTGAATTTTCTTTCAACATGCCGGCTGAAAATTTAGCTCTAGTCGCCAACTTTTCTGAGAACCCGGATTCTCCGACGGCCGGATTGCCTTCAGGAAACAGCGTTCCGGTAGCTACAACTCAGATGAGCTGGACTGCACCGGCTTCAGGAGTAGTTCCTACAAACTATAAAATTTATCTTTACTCAGATGCTGACGGCTATACCGAGCCGATAATCGACGGCATTGAGACAGCCACCACATTTTATAATGGTTTGTATCTGGCGATGAATACGACATATCTTGCAAAAGTTTATGCCGAATATGATCCTGACTACAAGGGGTTTAGCGAACCATTGGAGTGGTACTTTAAAACTGAAAATATAATACTTTACACTGTTAATCTGTCGGTCGATCCTTCAGGCGGCGGCATAGTGCTGATCCAAAACAACGGAGCAATAACAGGAAATTTTGAGGCGGGTACTCAATTAAACATTACTGCAACGCCTGAAACGGAATATATTTTCTGGAAATGGACTCTTGAAGGAGTTACGGTGAGCACAGAGCCGAATTTCACTTACACGGTTCCTGCATCAGCTGCAAATCTCATAGCTCATTTCTACCAGGACCCTGATGCGCCCACTAACGGTACTCCAAGCGGTACTGGTGTTCTCTTGATTACTGATACAATAAACTGGACCGCTCCTGCTTCAGGAACAGTTCCGACAAATTATATAGTATATTTGTATTCTGATGCCGATATGTACGCAACTCCAATAATAAATGGAGCAGTTGTTACTTCAACAGAATATACAGGGCTGGATCTTTCCGGCAGTACGACTTATAAAGTTCAGGTTTATTCCAACTATGATCCTGATGCCATAGGAATGAGCGCTGCTCTTACCTGGTTCTTTACTACCGAAGAAGCTCCGGAACCGCCTGCTACTCCGCTCAATCTGACAGTTACTGATCTTGGGGGTCAAATTAAGCTTGACTGGTCTGCGGCTGAATTTACCACATCGTATAAGATATATTCTTCTACTGATCCTTATGCCGATTTTGCTATATGGGTATTAGAAGCTGAAGTTACAGAATTAACATGGACTGATACGGCTTCTACGGTAACAAAGAAATTCTACAAGGTAACCGGAGTCAACTAAGTACAAAAAAGAAGTTTAAAAGAAAAG
>CALMWI010000145.1 GCA_937873545.1 uncultured bacterium
GATCTTCAAGATCTTTCCCTCAGCCTCTGTAAGCTGATTTCTGCAGAATCCGATCAGTTTTATGCCTTCCTCATACATCTCGAAGGTTTTATCAAGAGGAATATCTCCCGATTCCAGCTTTGTCATGATATCGTTAAGCCTTTTCAGAGCATCCTCATATTTCATTTCTTTCATTACCGCCTTCATATTATTTTTCTTTGATCTCGATGCCCAATTCATCAAGCTGGGATTTATCAACATCTGAAGGAGCGTTCATCATCAGACAGTTCTGATTCTTTGATTTCGGAAAGGCCATAACCTCCCTGATGGATTCCTCTCCGCACAGGATCTGAACAATCCTGTCGATACCGGCAGCGATTCCCCCGTGAGGCGGTGCTCCGTATTTGAACGCGTTAAGCAAAAACCCGAATTTGTTCTCTATTTCAACATCGTTCATACCGAGTATTTTAAATATTTTTTTCTGGTAATCGCTTTTATGTATCCTGATACTTCCGCTGGCAAGTTCCACGCCGTTTAAAACAAGGTCGTAAAGCTGTCCGATGACGGCTGCGAGATCATCTTCTATAGTGTCGATGAATTCAGCTTTTGGCATGGTGAACATATGGTGCATCGCCTGCCATCTGTTATCTTCCTCATTGAATTCGAACATCGGAAAATCAACGATCCAGCAGAACTTAAATTCATTTCTGTCAAAAAGGTTAAGTTCGTCTCCGAGCCTGTTCCTTAAAGCTCCCAGAACTTTGTTAGTAATAGCTTCAGAATCGGCTGCAAAGAAAATCATCCCGTCCTTCGAAAGTCCGGCTTTTGAAGTAATGTCATTAACTTCAGCTTCGTTCAGGAATTTTGTTATACCTCCGTCAGGTCTGCCGCCGATCATTTTGATATAGGCAAGACCCTTGCCGCCGAGATGTTTTGCATAATCTTCGTATTCGCCGATCTGTTTTCTGCTCAGATTCTCAAGCCCTTCTACCGCAATGAATTTTACGCATTGTGCGTTAGCAAAGACAGAAAAACCGCTGCCTCTTGTTACTTCAGTTATGTTCTTCAGTTTTAGACCGAAACGCAGATCAGGTTTGTCAACCCCGTACTCCTCCATAGCAGTTTTGTAAGACAATCTTTCAAATGGTATCTTAATTGCGGTTCCGGCAGCTTCTTTCATAAGCGCTGCGAACATACCTTCGGCCAGGCTGAAGATCTCTTCCTCGGTCGGGAAACTTTTCTCAATATCTATCTGAGTGAATTCGGGCTGTCTGTCCTTTCTTGAATCCTCGTCCCTGTAACATCTCGCTATCTGAAAATATTTATCCTGGCCGCCGACCATCAGCAGCTGCTTATATATCTGGGGTGACTGCGGCAGAGCGAAGAACTGGCCGGGGTAAAGTCTTGACGGAACCAGATAATCCCTTGCTCCTTCAGGCGTACTTTTGCTGAAAGTCGGGGTTTCTATCTCGATAAAACCTTTTTCAGACAAAAAGTTTCTTATAGACATACATACTTTATGTCTTACAAGCAGGTTGGATGTCATTTTTTCGCTTCTCAGGTCTAAATAACGGTACTGAAGCCTGACCTCCTCTTTAGCGTCAGATCTTCCGTTAAGATAATTGAAGGGTGGCGTTGTTGATTCATTTTCAATTGTGATCCGATCGGCGGCGATCTCGATCTCTCCGGTAGCGAGATTTTTATTGGGTTCAGGTTTCAAAACCACTTTACCGGAAACTGTTACGACATACTCATTTCTGCAGAGATCAGCAGTTTTCAGCACATCTTCCGCTGCATTTTTCGGGTCGAACATTACCTGTGTTATCCCGTAACGGTCCCTCAGGTCAAGAAATATAAGTCCGCCGAGATTTCTGTATTTATGTACCCATCCGGAAAGCACAACATTTTTGCCGGAATCCGATCTTCTCAATTCGCCGCAGGTGTTCGTTCTATTCATTATTAATACTCCGCTAAATTTAACGGTAGTGAATTTAAGAATGTTTGTCTGTTAAATCAAGATTAAGTTCGACAATAATCGATTAAAAATTTTACAAATATTAACTTGACAATTTATTAAAAACGGAGTAATTTACGAGCCTCTTGATTAAAGCTAAAATCAGGATAGTGAAATAGCGTTAGAGCTGAAGTTAAAAATAAAAAATTGTCGGAGGAAAAAATGACAAAATATTTTGTGGACGGCGGAATCTTCATGTGGCCTATTCTCGCATGCTTAGTGATCGGGCTTATTATAAGCTTGTACAAAGTTTTTGTACTGCTCGGTTCTGGAAAGAACGCGGCAGAATTAATGAAAGATGTTAAGAAAGCTTTACAGACACAGGGCGTTGAAGGCGCGTTGAAACTGGTTCAGGGCGGAAAACCCGTTGAGAACCTGGTTGCCGCCGGTCTCAAAAATGCAAAATTCGGCGTGGATAATGTTGAAAAAGCTCTTGTCAACGAAGGCGGAGTTCAGGCTACCAATCTTAATAGCGGTATAGTATGGATGCAGTTCGTGATAGCTCTTGCTCCAATGTTGGGATTCTTAGGAACGGTTACAGGTATGGTCAGCGCGAT
>CALMWI010000146.1 GCA_937873545.1 uncultured bacterium
CAGAAATAAGTTTTAGCAGATTTTTGTTCTTCAATATCTTTTTTAGTTTTAATAGAGATGTAAGCAGATCGCTGGTCTTTAGTCCAACTAAAGCTGGAAACATTTTCTAGAGGTGTGTTAATAATTTTACCTGTACGGGTGTTGATTATATAGACTGTATAAATTTCTGAACCGTCTTTCTGTACGGATATTGCGGCTTTTTCACCGTCATAAGTATAATCTATTGCTTCCGTTGAAGTTCTGCCTGATGGGTCTATTTTGATCGGGTCCCATATCAGTATTTCTTTTTTATCAATTATCGTGAACAATTTAAAATGTTTATCTCCCTTTCTCTGTATGGACTGGAAAACGCGGTTTCCTTTTTTGGACTTCATTCCAAAATAATCTCTATCAATATAAGCCTTCAACTCTTCGTGCAAACCCGGATGTTCTTTTTGTACGGTTTTAAGATATTGAACACCGTAATCATGTTGAGCTCTAGTCCATTCGATCACTTTTGGATCTGTACCGTCCTCAAGCCATCTGTAATTGTCTGTTATAAGTATATTATGGAGAGTATCTACTACTTCAATTTTTTCAGTTGGCGGAGGTACGAATTTAATTTGAGAATACAGGCACAAAACCATTATTAACAAAAATAATGCAGAAATCATTTTTCTCATTTTTTTACCCCTAATTTATATTGTGTTATAATATACTGAATAGTTTCTTTCAACAATTCGAATTTGATTGTCCATATTTCACCTCTGATATTTCTTCAATTCTGCTTTTCATTTTTTCACCGACCATATTACGATTAAGATTACCTTCACAAAAAAATGTTTTTCTAAGGCCTTCTGGATCGTTAAAACTAAGAATTATTGATTCAAGATAAAAAGCCTTGTCTTTGGAATCAGGATTATACAAAAAATCTCCGCAGAGCGGAATTCCCATATCCGCAAACATAACGCGTATTTGATGCATTCTGCCAGTCAGGAGCTTTACCAAGACATGATAACATTCAGGACTTTCAGGCGCGGGTTCAATGGCGAGTATTTCAAGAAAAGAAGGAAGACCGCCGCTTTTTACGATCCTGCTTATTTTATCATCAATTTTGATGAACCTTTTATGAATGCCGATCAGGTTTAAAATATCCGGTATCTTTGATTCAACTTTTGCCAGATAGTATTTGGAGATTTTTTTGTTTTTAATTTCATCATTGTAGTAAGCTACCGTTTCTTTATCAAAAGCGACTAGCAGAAGTCCCTGAGTGATCCTGTCAAGCCTGTGCGGAAAGTAAACAGTATCTTTCTGAAGTTCCTGTTTCAAGTAATATTCAAGCGATGATCCTTTAGAGTCATCTGAAAGCTGGGTTGCCATTCCGGCAGGCTTGAAGATAACCGCCCACTTTTCAGTCTGAATTAGAATTTTCGGTTTTTCCATGTGTCCGGTGTCTTATTGTTCACTATTTCAAGATCAATGTGGTATTTAAAAGGTTTCGTTCCTCTTGCTCTTATATGATCGACCATACTTCTCAACCCGTCCTTAAGCCTGATCTTGGGGGAATAACCGAACATCCGTCTTGCTTTTTCAGCCGAGCAGTTGGCCAGAAGCACTTCCTGAGGGCGCGATTTTTCGTATTCGGGATTAAGATTGAATCCGATAATTTCAGCGATACATCCCGCAAGCTGATTTATTGTGACGAATTCATCGTCGGGACCGATGTTTATCACTTCGCCGACCGCGCTTTTTTCAAAAGCCAGCTTGTATAAAATATCAATATCGTCCTGAATGAAGCTGAAACACCGCTTTTGCTCGCCGTCCCCGTAAATGATCGGCTGCCTTCCCTGAAGCATCAGATTGATCATAATGCTGGCGACATTCCTGTAGGGATCGTCATATTTCTGACGGGGTCCGATGATATTATGCGGAACCGCAATCACATAATCCATCCCGTGAGTTTCGCAGAGGTTTCTTAAGAACAGTTCCGAACTGTATTTGCCTATCCCGTACGGATCCTGCGGTTTGGGCGTCATATCTTCCGTAAAAGGAACTTTGTCCTGAGTTCCGTACCTAGCCATTGATGAACAGAAAACAAATCGTTCAGCCTTGTTCGCGATCGCCGCGGTTATCAGAGAGACGGAAGATTCAACTATGTTCTTAGTTACAAAATAAGGACTGAATACGCTCAATCCCTCATAAGCGGTAGCGGCGCAGTGAAAAATAATGTCGCAGTCTTTCGTTATCTTTACAACGGAGTTATGAAAATTCAGGTCGTACTGGTAAAATTCAACTTCAGACGGAACATTATCAAGATACCCGCCTATAAGATTGTCGCATCCCGCAACTTTGTAGCCTTCAGCTATGAATTTGTCCGCAAGGTGGCTGCCCAGAAATCCTGCAACCCCGCTGATAAATATTTTCGGTTTTTTTGTCATTTAAGTTCCGGTTTTATGGTTAATATATTTTTTCTGATGTTCGCCAGCCGTTTGAATTTCTGCATCTCAGGATGATCTTCAAGCATGGAAAGATAATTCACATACCAGAAAATGAAATCTTCATGTTCCATATAATTCTTCAGTCCTTTCTGCTTGAAATACCACGGTTTAAAACCGGAATAATGACATCCGCAAAGATATTTCAATGAAGGATAACCGTTGAACGAGCTGAATCTTATGTCTATGCTGTGCCACTGTCCTGACCATCTTATCGTAAAATACTGCATATCCGGCCATTTGAAAAGATCGCCGACCAGCCTTTTTATCTCGGGCTTTTCTACTTCTTCAACTATGCTTTCAAGCTCTTTCGCATCTGTATCGAAAACATAAATTGAGCCGTTCAGACCAAGATTCGACGGATCGTGAAGCGGGCGGTCAGTTACTTCTTTCGGAATTGGAGAACCGTGAGGCGCTACAGGCTCATAGAGATCATGCCAGTTCCATTTCCCTTCCTTTTTTATAGATTCAGGATAAATGTACTTCCCGTTCTCATCCCACTCAAGACAGTTCGATTTTTTTTCATTCAGCATTCCGGCAGGAGTCTGGACACTGAATAAAGAATCATAATGCCTGATAGGATAAACATCTGCGTCCAGAATGCAGACTTTTTCATAATTGAGTCCGTAGTTTCCGTCAGGACCGAGCAGAAGCGAGTTCAGCCGGGTAAACCACAGAGGCCTGTCCTCCCTGCCTTTTCTTTCTTTGTGCGGCACGAAAATCCTTTTTACTCTTACCACATGATCGTAGATCAGTTTTAACGGAGCGATCGTTTCGTCATCTATCTCTTCAGTAACCATGCAGACGGTATCAGCCTGCGAATTCTGTTTCTTCAACCCGTAAGCCAATAGTAGAGTCGAGGCAAGATAGCTGTCGTTCATCATCAGAAAAGTAACGAATGCGAACTTTGACGAACCGTCAGGGCGTTTCATGCTTTCAGGAGCATTAAATTGGGAAAATAGATCCGTCATTCGATCGTCCTCAAATAATCTTCAAGAATTACCTGTGCCGCTATCATATCGATCTTATCTTTATTGTCCCCTGTCTTCTTTCCCATAGAATGAAGTATGTCGTGCGCTCTTTTAGTTGTAAAGCTTTCATCAAGAAGTATAACTTCAACCCCCAGCTCCTTAAGTTTTTCTGCAAATTCTTCGACCTGAACGGTTTTTTTTGTTTTATTTCCGTCAAGTCCCACAGGATGACCGAGGATTATCCTTTCAACTTCCTCTTTTAAAATAACCTCTTTTAAAACCGCGAGAACAGAAGAAATACCGTCGTTCTTAATAGTTCGATATGCGGAAGAAATAATTTTTAAAGGATCTGTAACAGCCAGTCCTATTCTAACATCCCCGTAATCTATCGACATATATCTTGTCACAAAAATTCCTTTAATAAATTGAATACCAATATATCAAATACAGGATGAAAAAGAAATATTTTATTAGGTTTTTCTATAAATGTTCATTATATTAATAGAGCAAACAAAATTATACGCGCAGTAGGTAAAAATGAAACCGATGTTCCTGATATTAATGTCAGTTATGTTCGCGTCTTCGTCAGCTCAGGATTCTTTAAAAGTTCCTTCGGCCGGATTTAAAGTTAAAATTGCAAAAGTATTTATCAGTTCACAACCCGAAGGAGCCGAGGTATTTATAGCAGATGAGGAGATAGGAAAGACGCCCGTTGAATTTGATTACCCTTCAGGAAGACATCAGATCAGTCTGTCATTCAAAGGCTTTCCCGATATAGAGGAAACGATAATTATTAAAGCGCCTGAAACCAGAAAAAGATATACTTTCGAAGACACTAGAGCTACACTGAACTTAACTACTTTCAAAAAAGCGAGAGTTTATATTAATAACGAAATAGAGAAGGATTATGAGAATATAAAACTAAGTCCGGGCGAGTACCATATCAAAATCGAAATGGACAGTGTTAAGACTCTTGATAAAACCGTGTCGCTGGCTGAAAAAGAGATTAAAACCCTTATGATGTATCCGGATTTTCCGACGGGAACAGTGCAGGTAAGCGCAAACCCCGACAGTGTTACTATCGAGCTGTGGGAGCAAGGAGTAGATAAATATACTGCAGTCGGAAGTAAAACTTTCAGCAGTTTGCCTGTCGGTAAATACAGGCTTAAAGCCAGTAAAAAAGGCCATAAGAGCCATACGGAAGATATTATAATACAAAAAGGCAAAGCGGAAAAAAGAAAGATCAATCTTAAGAGAGGACCCGATATCGGCGGGGAATATGTGCTCGTTGAAGGTGGAGCTTTTATGATGGGCGGTGACGGTTGCTCTGACGAAAAACCTGTTCACAGAGTGAATGTTAACAGCTTTTATATGAGCAGATATGAGACAACACAGGCCGAATGGAATTTTGTGATGGGGAATAATCCTTCAGAATTTACTAACGACAGTCTTCCGGTAGAGAATGTGAGCTGGTTCGACGCAGTAAAATTCTGCAACAGGCTAAGCGAGACCGAAGGGCTTCAGAAATGCTACATGGGAAGCGGGAATGATATTTCCTGTAACTTTAGTGCGAACGGATACAGACTTCCGACAGAAGCCGAGTGGGAATATGCGGCGGCGGGCGGCAAAAACGACATTAAATCCATTTTCAGCGGCAGCAACAACATTAAAGAAGTGGCGGTTTTCGAGGGTAACTGCAAAGATTCGACAAGGGCAGTAGGGAGTTTAAAACCCAATGAACTTGGAATTTACGATATGACAGGTAACGTCAGCGAGTGGTGCTGGGACTGGTACGATGTATATCCCGCGGAAGCAAAAAACAGGTCGAATCCATCCGGACCGAATAAAGGTTTTCTCCGTGTGATTCGCGGCGGAAGCTGGTACAATTACGACAAGTGTTCAAGGATCTGCTGCAGAAACCTATATAATCCGAATGATACCTATTTCTATCTGGGATTCCGGGTAGCGAGAAGTAAATAAATTTTTACTTTTATTTGCAATTCCTTCTTTAAAACCTTATTTTTTCAGGCAAAAAAAGGTTAGAGCTTGAGCGAGTTACCGGAAAAAAAATTATATCTTATTGACGGCTACGGCCTGATATACAGAGCGTTCTTTGCCTTCGGGGCAAAGCCGCTGATCACTAAAGAAGGATTCAATGTCTCTGCCCTGTACGGTTTTTTTTCATCCTTCTTCAACCTGATAGAGAATGAAGCGCCGGAGTATATGGCGATCGTTCTTGATACCGCCGCGCCTACATTCAGGCACGATCTGTATCCCGAATATAAAGCTACCCGCGAGAAAATGCCTGAGGAGCTCAGGAATCAGATCCCCCTTCTGTACGAAATGATCGAAGCCACAGGTATCCAGACCATATCTCGGGAAGGATATGAAGCAGATGATCTGATCGGAGCCATCAGCAAAAAGGCTCCTGAACTGGGATACACGGTATATATCTTTTCATCCGACAAAGATCTTGCTCAGCTTGTAAATGATAAGGTTTTCGTTTACGACCCCAAGGATCAGACCATTTATGATCGGGAAGGGGTGAAACAGAAGTTCGAGCTTTATCCTGAACAGATCAAAGATTTTCTTACCCTGACCGGAGACACTTCAGACAATATTCCGGGAGTGCCTAAAGTCGGAAGAAAAACTGCGATAAAGCTGCTGCAGGAGTTCGGAACGATAGAGGGAGTTTTTCAGAACATTGAAAAAGTGGGCGGGAATGCAGTCAGAGAATCGCTTCTGAACAGCAAAGATATTATCAAACTTTCATCGGAGCTTGTAGCTCTAAAGACCGATCTCGAAGTCGATCTGGATGAGGAAAAACTTCACATCAAAAGTTATGATTTTGAGAAACTTGCCGATTATTTTTATAAGCTCAATATGAAGCGGCTGTTAGAATATCTTGAAAAAAAGCAGGGTGTACAGACAGAGCGGACAAAGGCTGACAGATATGATCACAGCAAATATGATTTTCATACGATCGGTGATAAAAAAGATGTAGATCAGCTTGTTAAAAGAATTAAGAAATCCGCAAAGTTTTCAATGCGCTTTGATATTGAAGGAGATTATCTTCTTGAATTAAAAATAAAAAGTATTTCAATTTCATTAAAAGAGTACGAATCTTATTTTATAAGTAAAGATTTCAAAGAATCAAATGAACAGATGAGCCTTTTTGATTCGGAAGATAAAGATCCTATAGGTGACTTTCTCACGGATTTTAAAGAAATACTCGATGACTGTGACATCATCTTGATCGGTTATGACCTGAAAAGAGTCCTTCATGCTTTGAAAAATTACGGATTCGAAGTCAAATGCGCTTTGTTCGATATCCTTCTGGGGGATTTTCTGGTCAGAAGCGGTATAAGCAACCATGACCTATCAGGGATCGCAAGAAATTACCTTAATCATTTTACGATAGAAGAAAAAGAATCTTCCTTTGAGAAAAAGATAACCGAATGCGAAAAAGCTGAACTTATTTTCAGGAGTTCATTTAAGATCAAAGAAGATATACGTGCGGATGAAGAGATTAAAAAAATATTTTACGATATGGAAATCCCGCTTTTAAGAGTTCTTTTCACAATGGAAAGGTGCGGAATAAAGATAGACAAGCCTGTTCTTGAAAATATTTCAAAAGAAATGGCATCTGCTGCGAAAGAGCTTGAAAAAACTATATTTATGCTTGCAGGTGAGGAATTTAATCTCGATTCCCCAAAACAATTAAGTCAGGTTCTTTTCGAGAAACTGAATATGAAGAGCGGGAGAAAGGGCACAAGCGGAGCATTTTCGACCGATCACGCAGTACTGAAGAAGCTTGCTTATGAGGGTATGCCGATAGCTGATTACCTCTTAAAATACAGAGAACTGTCAAAGCTGAACAATACTTATGCCGCAGGACTTATTAAATATATATACACACCGACCGGAAGGATACATACGACGTTTTTGCAGCATGTAGCCACAACAGGCAGGCTTTCATCGGCGAATCCGAACCTTCAGAGTATTCCTATCAAGAATGAGGTCGGCGAAAAGATAAGGACGGCTTTTATTCCGAGATCAGGATATAAAATTATTTCTGCGGATTATTCCCAGATAGAATTGAGAATTCTTGCGCATCTGTGCAGAGATGAAAATCTGACCGAAGCTTTCAGGCAGGGAGTTGACATTCATAAGGCTACAGCATCGAAATTATACGGAGTAAGAGTAGATGAAGTTACAAAAGAGATGCGGTCAAGAGCAAAAACCACAAATTTCGCCGTTCTTTACGGAAAAACGAAATTCGGGCTTAGCGAAGACATGGGGATCAGCTTTCAGGAAGCTTCAGACTTCATTGACCTGTATTTTTCCCAGTTCAGCAAGATCAAAGAATATATTGACGATACAACACTTTTCATAGAGCAGTACGGTTATGTAAAAACCATGTTCGGAAGAAAAAGAGAGATCCCCGAGATCAGATCGTCCAACAAAAACATTAAGAGCGCTGCGGTCAGAGCGGCGGTCAACGCGCC